>DASWHY010000306.1:0-11717 GCA_036397955.1 Thermoanaerobaculia bacterium
GGCGGCCTTCCGGCGGGCGGTCGAGCGCGGCATCGAGCTGGCGGAGCGCGCCGAGGCGCTGCTGCGCGCCGCGCCGGAGCGCTGGCAGGTCGTGGCGCCGGCGACCCTCGGTGTGGTCTGCTTCCGCTGGGCGCCGCGGGGAGTGGCGGAGGCGGCGCTGGAGCGCGCCAACCGCGGCGTCAGCGACGGCCTCCTCGCCGACGGCACCGCGTTTGCGAGCTCGACCCGTCTCGGGGGGCGGACGGTGCTTCGCCTCTGCACCATCAACCCGCGCACCACCGACGAGGACCTGGCCTGGACCCTCGAGCGGATGGCCGCGGCCGCCGAGCGCGCGCATGACGACGACGAGGAGGAGCGATGAGCGAAACGAAAGTGACCGTGCTGCGCAACGGCCCCCTGCGCATCGAAGGGGACTTCGAGATCCTCGACCCGGCGGGGAGCGCCTACGGCCTGGCCGGGCGGACCGTGCTGTCGCTCTGCCGCTGCGGCCAGTCGCAGAACAAGCCCTTCTGCGACGGCAGCCACAACCATCACGGCTTCCAGGACGAGCCCCAGGCGCGCGAGCTGCCGCCGAAGAAGCCGGCGATTTGAACCTTCGGAGCCCGCGCCACTGAATCGCCGTTCGCTGCGGGCGATCGCTCTTCCGGTCCTGCTCGGGCTCGCCGGCACCGTGCCGGTCGCGGCGCAGGGGCCGGCGGCCGATTGGCGGACGCTCGAGACCGCGCACTTCCGGTTCCACTACCCGGCGGAGTCCGAGGCCTGGGTGCGGCGGGCGGCGGCGCGCGTCGAGTCGATCAGGGAGCGGGTGGCGGCCGAGGTCGGCTACGCGCCGCCGCAGCGGGTGGAGGTGCTGGTCTCCGACCCGATGGCCGTCCCGAACGGCGCCGCGCTCCCGTTCCTCGGCCGCCCGCGCCTCGTGCTGTGGACCAGCCCGCCGCCGCCGGGCTCGGTGATCGGCCACTACCGCGACTGGTCCGAGGTCCTCCTGGTGCACGAGGAGGCGCACCTCGCCCACCTCCTCCGCCCCTCGCGCAACCCGCTGCGCCGGAGCCTGGACTGGCTGCTGCCGGTCGGGCCGATCGCCCTCGCGGCGCCGCGCTGGGCGATCGAGGGGTACGCGACGCTCGTCGAGGGGCGGCTGACCGGCGCCGGCCGGCCGCACGGCGACCTGCGGGCGGCGGTGCTGCGGCGCTGGGCGCTCGCCGGCCGCCTGCCGAGCTACGCCGGGCTCTCCAGCGACGCCCGCTGGCTCGGGCTGTCGATGGCGTATCTCGCCGGCTCGGCCTACCTCGAGTGGCTGGAGACGCGGGCCGGGCCGGGGAGCCTGCCGAAGCTCTGGGCGCGCCTCACCGCGCGCCGGAGCCGCAGCTTCGACGAGGCTTTCCGCGGCGTCTTCGGCGACGACCCCGCCGACCTCTACGGCCGCTTCACCGCCGAGCTGACCTACCGCGCCGTCGAAGTGGAGCGGCGGCTGGCGGCGGCGGCGCCGGAGGGGCGCGAGGGAGCGCTCTGGCAGGAGCTGGAGGAGGCGACCGGCGCGCCGGCGCTGTCGCCGGACGGCGGCGAGCTGGTTCTGGTGCGGCGGCGGCGCGACGAGCCGGCGGAGCTGGTGGTCTGGGGCACCGGCCCGGACGAGGAAGCAGAGAAGAAATGGCAGGAGGAGGTGGAGAAGCTCCTCCGCCGCGACCCCGAGGACGTGGCGCCGGTGCGCAGCAGGCCGCTGGAGCGCGAGCCGCGGCACGTCCTCGCCGTCGAGCCCGAGCCGGCGATGCCGCGCTTCCTCCCCGACGGCGGCGTCCTCTTCGTCCGCTTCGCGCCCGACGCGGCAGGCGTCATCCACCCCGACCTCTTCCGCTGGCGGCCCGCGACGGGAGGGGTCGATCGGCTCACTCGCGGCGCCGACCTGCGCGACCCCGACCCGGCGCCCGACGGGCGTTGGGCGGCGGCGACCCGCATCCGGCACGGGCTCTCGCAGATCGTCAGAGTGGACCTCGCGAGCGGCGCCGTCGAGGCGCTCACCGAGCCGGCCCTCGCCGCGCTGGACCGGCCGCGCGTCGCGCCGGACGGCGCGCGGGTGGCCTTC
The DNA here is from genome assembly GCA_036397955.1 of Thermoanaerobaculia bacterium. Classification (GTDB taxonomy): domain Bacteria; phylum Acidobacteriota; class Thermoanaerobaculia; order Multivoradales; family UBA5704; genus DASUNQ01. The sequence goes on from DASWHY010000306.1 coordinate 2,084, forward strand.
GCGCGGCACGCGGAGGGGCGCTGGGAGCTGGTGGTGCGCGACCTCGCCGGCGGCGGCGAGACGCGGCTCGAGCCGCCGCCGGGGGGCACGGTCTCGACGCCCGCCTGGAGCCGCGACGGCCGCACGCTCTTTGCGACGGTGGGGCAGGGAGGCTTCATCGACCTCTGGGCTTTCCCGGTCGATCCGCCCGGGCCGCCGCTGCGGCTCACCCGCACCGCCGGGGCGGCGCTGGCGCCGGAGCCGGCGCCCGACGGCAAGGCGCTCTTCTACCTCTCCCTGCAGCCGGACGGGCTCGACCTCCACCGCCTGGAGCTGCCGGCGCCGCTCGCCGCGTGGCCCCCGGCGCCGGTCGAGACCGCCGACCTGGTGCCGGCGGTGCCGCCCCCGCCGCCGGCGGAGGTGCCGCCGTTCGCCGAGGCGGACCCGGGCCCGAGCCGGCCGTACGGCGCCGGCCCGGCCGAGGCGGCGGTCGCTTCGGGCGGCGCGTCGTCGTCCGCCGGCGACTCCTGGGAGCTGGGGGCGCGGCTGGGCGATCCGGTCGGGCGCTGGGACGTGCTGGCGCTCGGCGGCGGCAGCGGGGACGGTGGGCCGCAGGGCGGCGCGCTGGCGGCCGCCTTCCGCGGCTGGCCGGTGGAGGTCGCCGCGCACGGGTTTCAGGTGGAGGAGCGGCCCTCGCGGCAGGACGACGAGGCGGCCGGCGCCGCGCTCCTCGACGCCGAGCGGCGCGGGCTCGAGCTGGCGGCCGGCTGGCGGCGGCAGGGGCTGGCGAGCGGGTTCGCTCTGACGCTCGCCGGCTACGCCGGCGAGATCGAGGCGCTCGACCAGGAGGTCCTCTCGCTCGCCGCCGCCTGGCAGGCGCACCGGCGGATCCATGGCTGGACGCTCGCTCCCCGGCTCGCCGCTCGCGTGGAGTCCGGCGACACCGGCGGCGCTTCGTGGGAGCGCTGGCGGAGCACGGCGGGCCTGCGCCTCGCGGACGGCGACGGCGGCGCCCTGGACCTCGCCTGGACGCGCGGCCGGGTGAGCGGCGGCCCGCACCCGTTGGACCGCTTCCAGGTCGGCGGCACGGGGTCGAGCCTCCTCCCCGAGACCCTCCTCGCCGCGCGCCTCGAAGCGCCCGGGCTCCCGGTCGGCGCCCTGCTCGGCGACGAGGTCGAGTCGCAGCGCGCGGAGCTGTCGCTCGACGTCTTGCCCGCCCCGCTCTTTTTCGAGCGCCACCGCGTGGGCGGCGCCGGCGATTGGCTCCGCGTCGCCGGCCTCGAATGGCGGGTCCGCCTGCCCCCTCTCCCCATCGCGCTGCTTCCCGCCCTCGACCTCCGCGCCGGCGCCGCCCGCGTTCTCGACGGCCCGCTCGCCGGCGACGAGCGCTGGTGGATCACGCTCGTCCTCCGCCCCTGAGCGCCGGGACGCGCCTGCTAACATGACGGGTCCGGCTCGCCCCGCCCCTCGGGGGCGTCCCCCTCCGCCGTGACCGACCGAGCGATCCTCCTCCGCCTCTCCGGCGACTTCTACACCAAGGCGCGGAAGACGCGGCTGCGCTTCCTGCGGCGCCTGGCCCACAACCTGGAGGACGCGCTCACCACCCACGGCTTCGTCTACCGGCTGCAGAAGAGTTGGAGCCGCTTCGTCCTGGAGATCGAGCCGGCACCCGGCGGGCCCGACCCGGCGGAGGTCCTGCCGCGCGTCTTCGGGATCCAGTCGGTGTCGGAGATCGAGCGCCGTCCCTGGACGACCCTCGACGACGTCGTCGCCGCCGGCGAGGAGCTGTTCCGCGAGGCGGTCGCCGGCCGGCGCTTCGCCGTGCGCGCCCACCGCCGCGGCGACCGCGCCGCCATCCCCTTCGACTCGCTGGCGGTCGAGCGCGCCCTCGGCCGCGCGCTCCTCGCCTACGGCGCCGGCGTGCAGCTCAAGGACCCGGCGGTGACCGCCCACGTCGAGGTCGAGCCCGGCGTCGTGCACTTCTTCCGCGACCGGGTGGCCGGCCGCGGCGGTCTGCCGATCGGCGTCGAGGGGCGGGCGGTGGCCCTGGTCTCCGGCGGCTTCGACTCGGCGGTGGCCGCGTGGCTGATGCTCAAGCGCGGCGTCCAGCTCGACTACGTCTTCTGCAACCTGGGCGGCGAACCGCACCGGCTCGGCGCCCTGCGCGTCATGCGCCTCCTCGGCGAGAGCTGGAGCTACGGCTACCGGCCGCGCCTCCACGAGCTGGATTTCCGGCCGCTCGTCGAGGCGCTGCAGCGCGACACCGACCCGCGCTTCTGGCAGCTTCTGCTGAAGCGCCAGATGCTGCGCGGCGCCGAGGCGATCGCCCGCCGCGGCGGCGCCGCCGGCATCGTCACCGGCGACGCCATCGGCCAGGTCTCCTCGCAGACGCTGCAGAACCTGGCGGTGGTTTCCCAGGCCGCGGTGCTGCCCGCCCTCCGGCCGCTCCTCGGCAGCAACAAGGAGGAGATCCTGGCGCTGGCGCGCGAGGTGGGGGTCTACGCCGCGGCGGCCGAGGTCGAGGAGTACTGCGGCCTGGCGGCGCCGAAGCCGGCCACCCGCGCCCCGCTCGGGGCGGTGCAGCACGAGGAGGCGCGGCTCGACCCGGCGCTCCTCGCCGCGGCGCTCCAGGCGCGGCGGAGCTTCGACCTCCGCGGCTTGGCGGCGGCGGACCTCGCGCCCTCGACCCTCGAGCTGGAGCGCATCCCGGAGGGGGCGACCCTCCTCGACCTCCGGCCGCGTGCTTCCTTCCAGACTTGGCACCACCCGGCGGCCCTGTCGCTGGAGTTCCCGCACGCCCTGACCGCCTTCCCGGCGCTGCCGCGGGACCGCACCTACGTCGTCTACTGCGAGGTCGGCTGGAAGAGCACGCACCTGGCCGAGCGGATGCGCGACGCCGGCTTCCTCGCCCACCACCTCAAGGGAGGTCTCGGGGCGGCGATGGCCCAGGCCGGCCTCGAGACGGCCGCCGAGCGGGCGCTCCTGGCCCCCGCCGTGCGCGAGGGCAAGAGCCTCGCGGAACCGTTTTCTTAGAGCGAGAAGGGAGGTTGCCCCCCGGGGGCGATCGGCGTACAGTTCGGAGCCGCCGTTGAGTCAGCCCCTGCCGCGCTCCGCCGGGCCGGTCGCGCCCGATCCCCGTTGGCTCGCCACCGTCGCCGAAGCTTCACCGGTCCCCCTCTTCGTCGCCTCCGAGGCCGGCCTGCTCTACGCCAGCGCCGCCTGGGAGGGGGCGACCGGCTGGACGCCCGCCGAGCTCCTCGGGCGCCGGCTCGCCGACTTCACCCAGGCCGAGGCGGTCGAGCGGGTGCGGGAGTGGGAAGACCGGGTCGCCGCCGGCGAGCAGCCGCCGCCGCTCGAGGCCCCCTTCCGGGCGCGCGACGGCCGGGTGCTCTGGCTGGAGGTCCACGCCGCCCCGTTCGCCACCGAAGCGGGCCTCTGCACCGTCGGCGTCGCGCTCGAGGTCAGCGAGCGCCACCGGCGGCAGGTGGACCTGGCCCAGAACGAGGACTGGTTCCGCGCCCTCGCCGAGACCACCGCGACCGCCGTCATCGTCTACGGCGCCGACCGCATCCGCTACGCCAACCGCGCCTGCGAGGTGCTGACCGGCTACAACCAGGAGGAGCTGCTCGGCATGCCGGCCTGGCTGCTGCCGCACCCCGACCACCGCGAGGTCACGGTGCAGCGCATGACGGCGCGCCTCCGCGGCGAGCCGGTGGACAGCCGCTACGAGCTCAAGATCCTCACCAAGCAGGGGGAGATCCGCTGGGTGGACTACACCGCCGGCCTGGTGCCGCTCGGCGGCGAGACCGTGGCTTTGGGCACCGCCTTCGACATCACCGAGCAGAAGCACGTCGAGTTCGCCTTGCGCGAGAGCAACGAGCGCCTGGAGCTGGCGCAGCGCGGCGCCGGCATCTTCACCTGGGAGTGGGACCTGCGCAGCGACGCGCTGATCCTTCCCGAGCACGCGGCGGAGCTGTTCGGCTGCACCCCCGAGGAGCTGTGGAAGACCGGCACCGCCTACTTCGAGGCGGTGCTGCCGGAGGACCAGACGCGGCTCGCCGAGGCCCTGCGCCCTTGCATGCGGGCGGGGCACGACCTCTCGGTGCAGGTCCGCGTGCTCTGTCCGGACCGGGCCGTGCGTTGGGTCTCCGAGCGCGGCCGCGTGCTGCCCGACGCCGCCGGCTCGCCGGCGCGCATCATCGGCGTCGCGCACGACATCACCAAGCGCAAGCAGGCCGAAGAGGCGCTCGACGAGGAGCGCGAGCGGGCGCAGGTGACGCTCGCCTCGATCGGCGACGGCGTCATCCGCACCGACCGCGAGGGGCGGGTGGACTACCTCAACCCAGTCGCCGAGCGGTTGACCGGCTGGAGCGCCGCCGAGGCCCTCGGCCAGCCGCTCGGGCGCGTCTTCCAGGTGCTCGACGAGGTGGCGCGCAAGCCCCTTCCCGATCCGGTCGAGCGCTGCCTGCGCGAGGGGCGGGCGGTGGAGCTGCCGGGGCCGCTGCTGCTGGTGCGGCGCGACGGCGTCGAGTTCGCGGTGCGCGACTCGGTCGCCCCGGTGCGCGACCGCGAGGGGCGGATCAGCGGCAGCGTCGTGGTGTTCAAGGACGTCTCCGAGCTGCGCGGGATGGAGCGGCAGATGCGCTTCCTCGCCCGCCACGACCCGCTGACCGGCCTGCTCAACCGGCGCGAGCTCGAGCGGCGGCTCGGGCGGGCGATCGAGCTGGCCCAGGAGGACGCCGGCGAGCACGCCCTCCTCTATCTCGACCTCGACGACTTCAAGCTGGTCAACGACAGCTGCGGCCACGTCGCCGGCGACGAGCTGCTCAAGCAGGTGGCCGCCGAGCTGGCCAGCGAGCTCCCCGCCGGCGCCGCCCTCGCCCGCCTGGGCGGCGACGAGTTCGGGGTGCTGCTGGCGGAGACCTCCGCCGCGGAGGCGCGCGCCGTCGCCGAGGCGATCCGCGCCCGCGTGACGCAGTTCCGCTTCACCTGGGAGGAGCGGGTCTTCCGCGTCGGCCTCTCGCTCGGCCTGGTGCCGATCACCGGCGCCAGCGGCGGCCTCGACCAGGTCCTCTCGGCGGCCGACGCCGCCTGCTACGTGGCCAGGGAGCGCGGCGACCGCATCCACGAGTGGCAGGCGGACGACACCGCGGTGGCCGAGCGCTCCGGCGAGCTGCAGTGGGTGCAGCGCATCCCGCACGCCCTCGAGGAGGGGCGGTTCCTGCTCTTCTGCCAGCCGATCGCGCCGCTCGGTCCGGCGGCGACGGAGAAGCTCTGCGAGATCCTGCTCCGCCTGCGCGACGAGAGCGGCGAGCTAGTGAGCCCCGCCGCTTTCATTCCGGCCGCCGAGCGCTACCGGCTGATCGGCACCATCGACCGCTGGGTGGTGCGCGCCGCCCTCGACGCCCTGGCCGGCGGCCGGGTCGCCGGCGATCCGGCGACCTGCTACGCCATCAACCTCTCCGGCCAGTCGCTCGGCGACGAGAGCTTCCTCGACTACGTGCTGGCGGAGATCGCCGCCAGCGGCGTGCCGCCCTCCCGCCTCTGCTTCGAGGTCACCGAGACCGCCGCCGTCGCCAACCTGGCGCGCGCCCGGCGCACCATCGCGGCGCTCAAGGGGCTGGGGTGCCGCTTCATCCTCGACGACTTCGGCAGCGGCCTCTCGTCGTTCGCCTATCTCAAGAACCTCGCCGTCGATTTCCTGAAGATCGACGGCGAGTTCGTGCGCGGCATGACCGCCGGGTCGGTCGAGTGGGCGCTGGTCGCCTCGATCCACCAGATCGGCCACGTCATGGGCATCCGCACCATCGCCGAGTCGGTCGAGGACGCCGAGACGCTCGAGGCGGTGCGGTCGCTCGGCATCGACTACGCCCAGGGGTACGCCATCGCCCGCCCCGAGCCGCTGTCCACGCCTGCCGCGAACGACTAGAGTCGGCGGCGGGCCGGGCTCGGTTCTTGCTTTTGGGTCGCTCACGGCGATGGCGAGCAAAGTCCCTCAGCGCAAGCGCCTAGAAACTGACGCGGTGGCCGGGTTCCTGGACCTCCCGCGCTCCTTCCTCGCCCGCACGACACCCGAGTCCGCCACGGCCGGCCACCTCCGCCGGCTCGCGGAACCCGGCCCCACGCTGCTCTGGACGACCGACCACGACCTGCGCTTCACCTCCGGCCCGGCGCCCCGCGACGAGGGGCCGCTGCCGGGAGGCAGCGTCGTCGACTTCTACGGCGCCGCGGACTGGGAGGCGCCGCCGGTCAAGGCCCACCGCCGCGCCCTGGCCGGCGAGAACGCCGAGTTCGAGCACCGCTGGCAGGGCCGGCTGCTGCGCTGCCACGTCGAGCCGCTGCGCGACGCGTTCGGCCGGGTGACCGGGACGATCGGCGTCGCCTTCGACATGACGGAGCGGCGCGCGGCCGAGGAGGAGCTCTACCGCGAGAACGAGCTCGCCGGCGTGACTCTCGCCGCCATCGGCGACGGCGTCATCCGCGCCGACCTCGAGGGGGTCGTCGACTACCTCAACCCGGTGGCCGAGCGCCTGACCGGCTGGTCGTCGATCGAAGCGGTGGGCAGGCCGGTCGGCGAAGTCTTCAGCCTCTATGACGAAGTGACCCGCCGGCCCCTCGCCGGCCCGGTCGAGCGCTGCCTGGCCGAGGAACGGCTGGTCGAGTCGCCCCCGCACGCCGTCCTCGTCCGCGCCGACGGCATGGAGTACTCGGTGCGCGACTCGGCGGCCCCGATCCGCGACCGCGACGGCCGGCTGGTCGGCGCGGTCCTGGTCTTCAAGGACGTCTCGCAGCTCCGCGGCATGGAGCGCGAGATGAGCTATCTCGCGAGCCACGACGGCCTCACCGGCCTGATCAACCGGCGGGAGTTCGAGGCGCGCTTGAAGCGCGCCCTGCGCAGCGCCCGCGGCGAGCGCCGCCTCCACGCCATGCTCTACCTGGACCTCGACGAGTTCAAGGTGGTCAACGACACCTGCGGCCATCTGGCCGGCGACGAGCTGCTCAAGCAGGTGACGGCGCTGCTGCGCTCGCGGGTGCGGCGGATCGACTCGCTGGCGCGCCTCGGCGGCGACGAGTTCGGCGTGCTGCTCGAGGACTGCCCCCTCGTCCAGGCGCGGCAGATCGCCGAGGAGCTGCGCGGCACGGTGCGCGAGTTCCGCTTCCGCTGGAAGGACCAGGTGTTCGAGATCGGCGTCTCGATCGGCCTGGTGCCGATCGACGCCACCAGCGGTGACCTGGCGAGCCTCCTCTCCGCCGCCGACGCCGCCTGCTACGTCGCCAAGGAGGGGGGGCGCAACCGGGTCCACGAGTACGAGGCCGACGACACCCTGGTGGCCGAGCGCCACGGCGAGATGCAGTGGATCCACCGCATCCACCGCGCCTTCGAGGACCGCCTCTTCCGCCTCTACTACCAGCCGATCCAGCCGCTGGCCCCGGAAGGCGCGCGGGAGACCCTGTGCGAGGTGCTGATCCGCATGCTCGACGACCGCGGGCGGGTGCTCTCGCCGGCGGCCTTCATCTCGGCCGCCGAGCGCTACCACCTGATCGGGACGGTGGACCGCTGGGTGGTGCGGACGGCGCTGCGGGCGCTGGCCGAGGCGCCGCGGCGCGACGGCTCGAAACGCCTGCTCTTCGCCATCAACCTCTCCGGCCAGTCGCTCTCCGACGACGGCTTCCTCGACTACGTCGTCGGCCAGCTCGTCGAGAGCGGCGTCGACTCGCACCGCATCTGCTTCGAGATCACGGAGACCGCCGCCATCAGCAAGCTCGACGGCGCCACCCGCTTCATCAAGGTGCTCAAGGAGATGGGCTGCCGCTTCGTGCTCGACGACTTCGGCAGCGGTCTGTCGTCGTTCGCCTACCTGCGCGACCTGCCGGTGGACTTCCTGAAGATCGACGGCGAGTTCATCAAGAACATGGTCGAGGACCCGGTCAAGCGGGCGCTGGTCGAGTCGATCAACCAGATCGGCCACGTCATCGGCGTGCAGACGATCGCCGAGTGGGTGGAGAACCGCGCCACGCTCGACGCCCTCAAGGAGATCGGCGTCGACTACGTCCAGGGCTACTGGATCGCCAAGCCGCAGCCGCTAGTGCACGACTTGTAGAACGCCCGGCATCCCGGCCCGTCCCTGCGGGCCGGCTCCGGCGCTACGCTCGGACGGTGCGCGGGCCGGCGGCCCGCACCCCTGCGCTCACCCCGTCCTCGAATTTCTCGAAGTTCTCGGCGAAGAGGTCGGCCAGGTGCGCCGCCTTCTCGTCGTAGTCGGCGGGGTTGGCCCAGGTCTCGCGCGGGCGGAGGAGCTGGTCGGGAACGCCCTCGACGTGCTCGGGGACGGCCAGGCCGAAGAGCGGGTCGGTATAGGTCGCGGCGCCGTCGAGCTCGCCGGCGAGCGCGGCGTGCACCATGCGGCGGGTGAAGGCGAGCTTGATGCGGCTGCCGACGCCGGTGGGGCCGCCGGTCCAGCCGGTGTTGACCAGCCAGACGCGGGTGCCGTGGCGCTCGAGCTTTTCGCCGAGCATCTGCGCGTAGACGCCGGGGTGGAGCGGCATGAAGGGGGCGCCGAAGCAGGCGCTGAAGGTGACTTTGGGCTCGGTCACGCCGCGCTCCGTGCCGGCGACCTTGGCGGTGTAGCCGGAGAGGAAGTGGTACATCGCCTGCTCGAAGCTGAGGCGGGCGATCGGCGGCAGCACGCCGAAGGCGTCGCAGGTCAGGAAGACGACGTTCTTGGGGTGGCCGGCGCGGCCGCCCAGGTCCACCCGCTCGAGCTGGTCGAGCGGGTAGCTGCCGCGGGTGTTCTCGGTCAGGCGTTCGTCGTCGAGGTCGAGGCGGCGGGTGTCGGGGTCGATCGCCACGTTCTCGAGGATGGTGCCGAAGCGCCGGGTGGTGGCGTAGATCTCCGGCTCCCCCGCGGCCGAGAGGCGGATCACCTTGGCGTAGCAGCCCCCCTCGAGGTTGAAGGTGCCCTCGTCGGTCCAGGCGTGCTCGTCGTCGCCGACGAGGGTGCGCTGGGGGTCCGAGGAGAGGGTCGTCTTGCCGGTGCCGGAGAGGCCGAAGAAGAGGGCGACGTCGTCGCGGTCGGCGCCGTAGTTGGCGCTGCAGTGCATGGGGAAGACCCCGCGCTTCGGCAGCAGGTAGTTCATGACCGAGAAGATGCTCTTCTTGATCTCGCCGGCGTAGGCGGTGCCGCCGATGAGGACGATGCGGCGCGCGAAGCTGAGCAGGATGAAGGTCGGGCTGGCGGTGCCGTCGCGCCCGGGCTCGGCCTCGAAGCTCGCGGCGTCGAGGACGGTGAAGCCGGGCTCGAAGGCGGCCAGCACCGCCGGGTCGGGCTCGCGCACGAACATGTTGCGGGCGAAGAGGCTGTGCCAGGCCTTCTCGGTCACCACCCGCACGCCGAGCCGGTAGCGCGGGTCGGCGCCGGACCAGCCGTCGAAGACGAAGAGGTCGCGGTCGCGCCAGTGCTCGCGCACCCTGTCGAGGAGGGCCTCGAAGCGCTCCGGCTCGAACGGCCGGTTGACGCTCCCCCACCAGACGTCGGCGGCGGTGCCGGGGTCGCGGACGATGAAGCGGTCGTTCGGCGAGCGCCCGGTGTGCTGGCCGGTCGAGGCGACGAGCGGCCCGTGCTCGGCGACCAGCGCCTCGCCGCGCTTGACCGCC
>DASWHY010000307.1:0-7370 GCA_036397955.1 Thermoanaerobaculia bacterium
CCCGGCGGCGGCCTGCGACGCGTGTCGCGCTTCGTCGAGAAGCCCGACGCCCGCAAGGCCCGGCGCTTCGTGCGCTCGGGGAACTACCTCTGGAACGCCGGCATCTTCGTCTTCCGCGGCGCCACGCTTCTGCGCCTGCTCCGGCGGCTGCAGCCGGAGATGGCCGCGGGCCTCGCGTCGCTGGCCGCGGCGCCCGAGCGCGTCGGCGAGCTCTACCCGCGCCTGCCCTCGATCTCGATCGATCACGCGGTCATGGAGCGCCTGCGCTCGCTGGCCACCCTGCCGCTCGACTGCGGCTGGAGCGACCTCGGCTCCTGGGAGGCGCTCGCCGAAGTGCTGCCGCCGGACGCCGCCGGCAACGCCGCCCGCGGCGACGTCGTGGCGCTCGACGCCGAAGGGAACCTGCTGCTCGCCGACGCGGGGACGGTGGCGGTGCTCGGGGTGCGCGACCTCGTCGTGGTGCGCACTGCCGACGCGGTGCTGGTGCTGCCCAAGGAGCGCTCGCAGGAGGTGCGGCGGATCGTCGCCGAGCTCGCGGCGCGCGGACGCGACGACCTCCTCTGACGCGCGCTTCCCCGCCATGGTCCCCGTGCACGTCGCCCTCCCCGCCGGGGACCGCCCCCTCGCCTCCCTGCCCGCGCCGCTGCCCCTCGACGCCCTCGTCCCCGGCGCCGGCCCCTGGGAGGTGGAGCTCGGCTTCGGCAAGGGCCGCTACCTCCTGCGCCGCGCGACCGAAGCGCCGGAGCGCCGCTTCCTCGGGGTCGAGGTGGTCGCCAAGTACCAGCAGCTCTTCGCGGCGCGCGCCCGCCGCCGCGGCCTCGCCAACTGGCTGGCGCTGCGCGGCGAGGCGCTCTACCTCCTCGCCGCGGTGCTCCCCGCCGGCTTCGCCGCCGTCGTCCACGTCTACTTCCCGGATCCCTGGCCCAAGGAGCGGCACCAGAAGCGCCGCCTCTTCGACCCGGCGACCGTGGACCTGGTGCTCGGGCTCCTCGCCCCGGGCGGCACCCTCGCCTTCGCCACCGACTTCCTGGAGTACGGCGAGCGCGTCGCCGCGATCCTGGCCGGCGTGCCGGGCCTGACCTCGCGCCGCCTCGACGCCTGGCCGGAGGGCCCGCGCACCAACTACGAGGCGAAGTACGCCGCCGAGGGACGGCCGATCCTGCGGCTGGAGGCGACGCTCGCCGCGCCCGCGGCGCCCCTCCACCCGGAGGGCGCCGCGGCCGTTCTCGCCTAGACGTGAATCGCCGGGTGATAACCTCGCCTCCCCGTGGACGCCCCGCTCTACCGGCGCCTCGCCTACCTCCTCCCGTTCTTCCGCCGCTACCGCCTGAAGCTCGCCGCCGGGCTCGGCGCGATCTTCGCCGCGGCGGCGCTCGGGCTGGTGACCCCGCTCCTCGTCGGCGGCGCCGTGGACACCCTGCGCGTCGAGGTCACGCGCGAGGCCCTCCTCCGCTACGCCGGGCTCCTGCTCCTCGTCTCGGCCCTCCAGGGGGTCTTCAGCTACGCGTCGCGGATGCTGCTGGTGACGATGAGCCGGGACGTCGAGTACGACCTCCGCAACCTCTACTTCGCGAGCCTCGAGCGGCAGACCCCGGGCTATTTCCAGGAGCACCCGACCGGCGACCTCATGGCGCGCGCCACCAACGACCTGCAGGCGGTGCGCATGCTCTGCGGCCCGGCGATCATGTACGCCGCCAACACTCTCTTCACCGCCGTCGGCGCCCTCTTCTTCATGACCCGCATCCACTGGCGGCTGACACTGGTGGCGCTCCTCGCCATGCCGCTCCTCGCCGTCGTCACCAAGGTCTTCGGCCAGCGCATCCACTCGATGTTCGAGGAGGTGCAGGCGCGTTTCTCCGACCTCTCGGCGCGCGTGCAGGAGAACCTGGCCGGCGTGCGGGTGGTGCGCGCCTATGCTCGTGAGCGTGCCGAGGAGCGGGAGTTCGAGCGGCTCAACGAGGAGTACGTCGAGCGCAACCGGCGGCTCATCGCCTGGTCGGCCGCCTTCCACCCGGCGATCCAGGGACTGGTCGGCGTCGGCTTCGTGGCGGTCCTCTGGTACGGCGGCCTGCTGGTGACGCGCGGCGCGCTGACGCTGGGCGAGTACGTGACCTTCAATTTCTTCCTCGGCAAGCTGATCTGGCCGATGATCGCGATCGGCTGGGTGGCGAACCTGGCGCAGCGCGGCAGCGCCTCGCTGGGTCGGATCCGCCAGGTGCTGGAGGCCGAGCCGGCGATCAAGGACGAGGAGCCGCTGGTGGACCCCGGCGCCATCGACGGCGCCGTCCGCTTCCTCGACCTCAGCTTCGCCTACGCCCCGGACCTGCCGCCGGCGCTCGCAGGGATCGACCTGCGGGTGGCGCCGGGCGAGCGGGTGGCGCTCGTCGGCCGGACCGGCGCCGGCAAGAGCACGCTCCTCGCGCTCCTGCCGCGGCTCCTCGACCCGCCAACGGGGAGTCTCTTCATCGACGGCGCCGACATCCGCCACCTGCCGCTCGCGCGCCTGCGGGGCGCCATCGGCATGGTGCCGCAGGAGACCTTCCTCTTCTCGGCCTCGGTGCGCGACAACATCGCCTTCGGGCGGCCGGAGGCGACGGCCGCGGAGGTGCTGGAGGCCGCCGAGCTGGCCGGCCTCGGCCCCGACCTCGCCGACTTCCCGGCCGGCCTCGACACCATGGTGGGGGAGCGCGGGCTGACGCTGTCGGGCGGCCAGAAGCAGCGGGTGGCGCTGGCGCGCGCGCTCCTCGTCCAGCCGCGCCTGCTCCTCCTCGACGACTGCCTCTCGGCGGTGGACACGCAGACCGAGGAGCGCATCCTGCGCAACCTCCGCCGCGTCTTCCAAGGGCGGACGGTCTTCCTGGTCTCGCACCGCATCTCGACGGTCAAGGACGCCGACCAGATCCTGGTCCTCGAGCGCGGGCGGATCGTCGAGCGCGGCAGCCACCAGCAGCTCCTCGCCCAGGGCGGCCTCTACGCCGACCTCCACCAGCGGCAGCTCCTGGAAGAGGAGCTGGCGGCGGTCTAGGAGGCTCCATGCGGATCATCATCACGGGCGGGACGGGGCTCATCGGCTCGGCGCTGGCGCGCGACCTCGCGGGCTCGGGGCGCGAGGTCGTGGTGCTGACGCGCGATCCGGCCGAGGCTCGCGGCCTGCCGCCCGGCGTCGTCGCCGCCGGCTGGGACGGCCGCACCGCTGACGGCTGGGCGCACCTGGCGAGTGGCGCCGGAGCGATCGTCCACCTGGCCGGCGAGAACATCGGCGCCGGCCGCTGGACGGCGGAGCGGAAGCGGCGCATCCACGACAGCCGTGTGCGCTCCGGCGAGGCGGTGCTGGCGGCGATCCGCCAGGCCGAGCCGCGGCCGCCGGTCCTGGTGCAGGCCTCCGCGGTCGGCTACTACGGCCCGCGCGGCGACGAGCCGCTCGACGAGAGCGCTCCCGCCGGCGACGACTTCCTCGCCCGCGTCTGCGTCGACTGGGAGGCCTCGACCGCCGAAGCCGAGGCGCTGGGAGTGCGGCGGCCGGTCATTCGCAGCGGCGTCGTCCTGGCGCGCGAAGGCGGCGCGCTGCCCAAGATGCTCCTCCCCTTCCGGCTCTTCGCCGGCGGGCCGGTGGGAAGCGGGCGCCAGCCGCTCTCCTGGATCCACCTCGCCGACGAGGTCGGAGCGATCCGCTGCCTCCTCGAGCAGGGCGAGGCGCGCGGCCCCTTCAACTTGACGGCGCCGGAGCCGGTGAGCAACCGCGAGTTCGCGCGCGCCGCCGGGCGGGTGATGGGTCGGCCGAGCTTCCTGCCGGCGCCGGCGCCGGCGCTGCGCCTGGCGCTCGGCGAGATGGCGGACATGCTCCTCACCGGCCAGCGGGCCGTGCCGAAGCGCCTGCTCGAGCTCGGCTACACCTTCCGCTTCCCGCGGATCGAGGCGGCGCTCGCGGACCTCCTCGGCAAGCACCGCCCGCACGCCTGAGGCCGATGGAGGCGATCCGCCAGGGGGACATCCCCGGCGTCCAGCTCCGCCGGCGTCAGGCGCTGCCACTCGCTTGCGCAGAGGCGTGGGCCTGGCTCACCGAGCCCGAGCGCCTGGAGCGCTGGCTCCCTGCCGCGGCAGGCGAGAGACGCCGCACCCTCGAGAGCGACCCGCCCCATCGCGTCGTCCTCGCCTGGGAGAAGGCCGGCTGGCCGGCGCCGACGCGCGTCACCTTGCAGCTCCATCCCGCCGCCGCCGGCTGCGAGCTGGACGTGCTCCACCAGGGCTTCGAGCGCCTGCCGCTTTCGGCCTGCCTGACCGTCTGGGAGGCCTACCGCCGCCGCTGGCGGGAAGCCCTCGAGCGGCTCGCCGCCGCCGTCGTCCGCTGAAAAAACAAAGGCCCCGGTCTCGGGACCGGGGCCCAGGTGGACGACGGCAGACGCGAGCCTAGAAGCGGAACCCCACCGACACCCGGTAAGTCCGGGGCACCTGCAGGTTGAGCTCGTTGGTCGACCTGCCGAAGTCCGCCCCCTTCCGCCAGTGCACGCCCTCGACGGGCTCGGTGGTGAAGGGATTGAAGGCCGTCAGGCCGCTGCCGGCGTTGGACGCGGTGAGCACCGACTGGTTGACGACCTCCGAGCCGTCGTCGTCGAACACGTTGAGGACCTCGGGCTGGACGAAGATCTCGAGCTCCTTGCCGAAGGCCCCGAAGCTGAAGCCGTAGTTCAACGCCAGGTTCGTGCTGGTGATGTCGTCGGTGTGGAACTCGTCGCGGTCGGTGAAGAAGTAGGCCACCGTCGCCGGCGCGAGGGCGTAGCCCGGGTTGGTGCGGAAGGTGGCCGGGATGTTCGCCGCGGCGCCGTACGGCGTGCCGGAGGCGTAGGTCTGCAGCAGCCCGACGTTGAGTGAGTGGTGGTCGTTGCGGAAGACGTCGTAGGTGCCGAAGAGGCGCAGGCGGTGCCGCTGGTCGATCGAGAGGTCACCGTTCGGGATGTTCCAACTGGCCTGCTTGTACTCGGGGAAGGCCAGCGCGTCGGAGCGGATCGGGCCCGAAGTGCCGATCTCGCCCTCCCAGTTGCCCTCGGCGTGCGACAGCGTGTAGACGCCGCCGACGTTGAGCTTGTCGGTGAAGCGGTACTGGAACTGGGTGTGGAGGCCGTCGTACGTGCGCTCGAGGACGTCGTCGTTGTTCTCGACGACCTCGAGGTTCGCCCGCCGGCCGTTCGGCGTGACGACGCTGCCGGTCTGCAGGTCGATGCGGCCGACGTAGAAGTCCTGCGCGTCGCGGTGCACGAGGTCGGCGCGGACGAGTCCCTTGCCGCCCAGGCGCTTGGTGGCGCCGACCGAGTACTCGACGGTGTGCGGCGAGTCGAGCGAGCCGCCGCCGATGACCGTGGTGCCGCCCGGGATGTCGACCGTGCGGATCACCAGCGGATCAGTCGTGTTGACGTTGCCGACCGAGTCGAACCAGTCCCACAGCAGTTGCAGCGCGGTGTCGGCCGGGATCAGCGGCGCGCCGCTCCCCGGCACGTTGATCGCCGGGCCGCGGTACCAGAAGGTGAACGCCGCCGGGTTGCCGCCGAGCGAGGTGGAGTCCCCCTGGGTGTTGGCGAGGGCCGCGACGTAGTGGCCGTAGCTGGCGTTGAACAGCCAGTCACCGTCGCCCTTCGGGTCCCAGGTGAGGCCCAGGCGCGGGCTGACCTTGCTGTCGCTCGCCACCTCCTCCCCCGCGCCGTTGACGCCGTCGTTCTCGTCGAAGCGCACGCCGACGTTGAAGCTCCAGTGGTCGTTGAGGCGCCAGCGGTCGTTGAGGAAGATCGAGTTGGTGGTGAAGTCGGTCCCCTTGCTGGAGAGCAGGATCGGGTTGAACTGGATGATCGTGCCGCCGGCGGGCGCGGGGGGGGCCGGCCTCGGGACGAAGGTGGGGAAGAGCTGGCCGTTGGCGAGCACCGTGTTGGAGAGCAGGATGCGGAAGTCGCTCCCCGACTGGTGGTTGTCGGCGGCGCGGATGTCGCTGAAGGTGTCGTAGCCGAGGACGAGGTCGTGCGAGCCGAGCGACTCGGTGGTCAGGAAGTAAGACGCCTTGGCCAGCAGGTTCTCGTTGTCCCGCTCCTCCGGCCGGCAGACGCCGCAGAAGGTCGGGCTGTGCCAACGCGCGCCCGCCTGGTTGTCGACGAACAGCGTCCCCAAGATCCGGTCGGTGAAGAGCGAGCCCGAGCCGATGAAGGTGAACTCGCGCTCCGCGTACTGCGCCTCGACGAAGAAGTTCTCGGTAATGACGCCGTTGTAGTTGAGGGCGCGCAGCTCCTGCGGCGTCTCGCGGTCGTTCAAGCTCGCGAGGTCGAGGACGTTGGCGATGAAGCGGTTGCCGAGCTCGAGCTCGTCGATCTCCATGTAAGAAGCGGTGAGCCGGTGCCCCTGGAAGGGCGAAAGCGTGAGCTTCCCCTCGTAGCGCTGCTGGTCGTTGCCCTCCGGGAACGGGATGCCGGGGGTCCTGACGATGGCGTTGGTCGGGCTGCGCACGTTGACCTGGCCGGTGGTGCGGGTCAGCGTCCGCTCGCGGTCGCGGCCGGCCAGGAAGTACCAGGCCTTGTCGCGCCAGAGCCAGCCGCCGAGGGTGCCCTCGTAGGTCTCGTTGAGCTCGTCCGCGCGCTCGGGGTGGAGGGGGTTGCTGCTCGAGATCCAGTCTTCGTTGTCGAGGTTGGTGCGGAACGAGCCGTGCAGCTCGTTGCCTCCCGACTTGGTGATCGTGTTGATCACGCCGCCGGCGAAGCGCCCGTACTCGGCCGAGACCGACGAGGTCGAGGTGGTGGTCTCCTCGATGGAGTCCTCGATGAAAAGGTCGAAGGGCTGGCCGCGCAGGTTCTCGGTGATGACCACCCCGTTGACCAGGAAGAGGTTCTCGTGCGACTGGGCGCCGGAGATCGAGATGCCGCTGTTGCGGGTGATGCCGGCGCGCGGGCCGGTGGACGACACGCCCGCGGTGAGCAGCACCGCGTCGCGGATGTTGCGATCGACCGGCAGCTTCTCGATGACCTCTTTGTAGTTGTAGGTGGTCGAGGCCTGGCCGCCGGCCGAGATGGTCTCGTAGCTGCCGGTGACGACGATCTCCTCGGTCACCCCTTCGAGCACCATCTCCTGGTCGAGCGTCGTGGTCTGCGCCGCCGACAGCTTGGCCGTCTTCTCGGCGTTGGCGAAGCCCTGCATCTCGAAGGTGATGCTGTACTCGCCGGGGGGCAGCTGGACGACGATGTACGAGCCGTCCTCCGCCGAGGTGGTCGATCGGGTCCCCTGCAGCGCGGGCGACGAGACCGTCACCGTGGCGCCGGGGAGCGCCGCGTCCTCCGCCGTGGTGACCCGGCCGCGCAGCGTCGCCGTGGGGAGCCCCTGCCCGAAGGCAGGGAGCGCCG
>DASWHY010000308.1:0-4803 GCA_036397955.1 Thermoanaerobaculia bacterium
CAAGGCCCTGCAGGGGAACCTCGACCCCGCCGCCCTCCTCGCGCCGCCGGCCGAGATCGAGCGCCGCGTCGCCGAGCTGCTCGCGGAGGGGCGCGGCGGACCGCACATCGTCAACCTCGGCCACGGCATCCTGCCGGCCACGCCGGTCGAGCACGCGCGGGCGTTCGTCGCGGCCGCGCAGCGGCTCTCCGTCGCCGGCGCCGCGGCCGGCGAAACCGCTGGCGTGACATCTCCCGAGCGCGCCGCGACCGCGCGCGCCTGAGCGCAAGGCCCCGCCGCCATGCCCGACGCGCTGGTCCTGGGGGCGGGGATCAGCGGTCTCGCCGCCGCCCGCGCGCTGCGCCGCGAGGGGGCCGACGTCCTGGTGCTGGAGGCGGCGGAGACCCCCGGCGGCACCTTCCGCACCGCCGCCGCCGAGGGCTTCACCGCCGAGCTCGGCCCATCGACCGTGCAGGCGAGCGCCGAGCTCCGCGCTCTCGCCGAGGACGCCGGCTGCGCCGACCGGCTGGTCGCCGCCGCACCCGCCGCCCGCCGCCGCTACGTCGTCCATCGCGGCCGCCTCGTCCCGCTCCCCGGCTCGCCGCCGGCCCTCCTGCGCACGCCCCTCCTCTCCTGGCGCGCCAAGGCGCGCCTCGCCACGGAGCCCTGGCGCCGCCGGGCGCGCGGGGGAGGCGAAGAGAGCGTCGCCGCCTTCTTCCGGCGGCGGCTCGGCCCGGAGCCCGCCGCCGGCCTCGCCGACGCGATGACGCTCGGGATCTACGCCGGCGACCCCCAGGAGCTGGCGGTGGCGGGCGCCTTCCCGCGCCTCGCGGCGCTGGAGCGCGAGCACGGCAGTCTGTTCAAGGGATTCAGGAGAGGGGGCGGCGGGGGGCCGCGCCACCTCGTCGGCGCCCGCGGCGGCTGGCAGGCGTTCGCCGCGGCGCTCGCCGGGGGTCTTCAGGTCGAGACGCGCTGCCGGGTGGACGGCGTGACGCGAGACAGCGGGCAGTTCCGGGTGCGGGCGCGGCAGGCGGGCGTCGAGCGCGCTTTCGCGGCGCCGCGGCTGGTGGTCGCCCTCCCCGCCGCCGCCGCGGCGCGGGCGCTCGCCGGCCTCTCGCCGCACGGCGCCGCGACCGGGCTCGACGCGCTGCCGCACGCGCCGGTCGCGGTCGTCACGCTCGGTTGGGAGCGCGCCGCCGTCGCCCACCCGCTGGACGGTTTCGGCTTCCTCGCCCCCCATCGCGAGGGGCGGCGCCTGCTCGGCGCGATCTTCACCTCGACCCTCTTCCCCGCCGCCGCGCCCGCGGGCCACGTCCTGGTGACCGCGATGGCCGGGGGCCGGCGGCGCCCCGAGCTGGCGGACCTTCCCGAGCCCCGGCTCCTGGCCCTCGCCCGCGAGGAGCTGGCGGACCTCCTCGGCGCCCGGGGCGCGCCCGCCTTCGCCCGCGTCGCCCGCTGGCGGCCGGGGATCCCGCAGCCGACCGCGGCCCTGGCCGGCGTCCGCGCCGCCGCCGCGTCCCTCGAGCGCGCCAACCCGGGGCTCACCCTCCTCGGCAACTGGCTGCACGGCGTGGGGGTCCCCGACTGCGTGCGCGCGGGCTGGGGCGTCCGTCCTTAGCCAGCGCCGAGGTTGACTCGCCGCGCGGCCCGCAGTAGCGTCGGGGCGAATCCGTCACAGGAACTGTCGCGACGCAGTCGAACGCTGTTCGTCCGCGGCAAGGCACCGCCTGCCGCCAAGGAGGAAGGCATGAACACTGGCCGCTTCGTGGGAGCCGGGGTCGCGGTCTTCGTCGTCCGCTTCCTGCTGAACTATCTCTTCTACGGCGTGCTCATCCACCCCCAGTACGAGGCGATCGCCAACGCCCACCCGGGGATGTTCCGCGAGGTGATCCCCGCCTACGCCGTGCTCGACCTGATCGCGGCGTTCCTCATCGTCTGGTTCTTCATCAAGTGCGGCGGCGGGTACGGGGGCGGCGTCAAGGCGGGCGTCACGCTGGGCGTTCTGCTCGGGCTCTTCGGCCCGGTGCTCGGCGCGCTCTACTACTTCTTCAGCACGACCTACTACCCGACTTCGCTGCTGGGGACCGAGATCGTCTACGCCCTCGTGGCCCACGCCATCCAGGGGGCGGTGGCCGCGCTGGTCTACAAGACGGCCTAGGCCCTTAGAGCCACTCCCAGGAGCGGCCGTACTGCCCCTGCGTGACGTACTGCGTGCCGTACGCGTCCGCAGGGGCGCCGTCGTCCCACTTGCGCAGCTCCACCCGGCCGGTGGCGCGGGTGGCCAGGTGGACTTCCAGGTAGTTCTCCCGCGTGTCAGCCAGGCGGACCGCCGGGAGCATGTCCTGGACGGCGTCGGTCGCCTCGACCACCGCGCCGCTGCCGTCGAACTCCACCCACTGGGCGCCCGCGGGGCCCAGCATGTTCCACATCGCGTTGTCGTCGTTCTCGGCGCCGCTCTTGGCGAGGAAGCTCACCCCCGCGGGCAGCTCGTAGCGGCCGAGCTCGCGGTCGACGCCGGCGTCGAAGACGGCGTTGAGGGGATTGCTCATCTCGACGTAGCCGAACACCTGGTGGTTGGGGCCGTCGGCCACGACCCGTGCCGGGACGCTGCGCTGGATCGCCTCGAAGCGGGCGCGGTACATCAGGCTCGAGGTCTGGCGCGCAATGCCCTCGATCTTGCCGCGGTGCATGAACTTGTCGAGCGGCCCGACGGCGATGAGCATCAGGATCGCCATGAGCGCCAGGGTGATGAGCAGCTCGACCAGCGTGAAGCCGGCCTGCCGGTGCGGACGGGGAGGCATGGTTTGAGTGTACTCCGCTCGCCTCGGCAGGGTCTATTCAGCCGTCGCCAACCCGCCGGGAGGCTAAGCTCGCCAGCATGCGGCGGCAGCGAGGACGGCGGGAGGTGTGGGGGGCGCTCGCCCTGGCGGGCGCGGGGACGCTGGCGGCGGCGGCGGGACATCTCGCCGGGGAGGCCGCCGCGCGAGCGCAGAAGGTCCCCGCCTTCACCGGTGAGGTGCAGGTGCAGGAGCTGGGGCTGGTCTTCGAGCCGCCGCCGCGGCGCGCGCTGCTCGAAGTGCCGTCGTTCGCCCCCGGCGACCTCCTGGTGCAGGAGGACGGGCTGCTCCGCCGGGTGACGCGCGTCGACGACGAGGGGGAGACCGCCGGCGGCTGGTCGCTCGTGGTCTGGATCGACCGCACGCTGGCGGGGCCGGAGACGCTCTTCGCCGCGCCGCTGGCGCTGGCCAAGGAGGCGCGCCGGCTGGCCGCGCTGGGGACGGTCGAGGTGGTCGTCGCCGACCCGGGGCCGCGCACCCTCCTCGCGCCGACGCGCGAGGCGCGGCTCATCGAGCAGGTGCTGGCCGACTTCGCCGGCGCGGCGCGGGTCGAGCGCGACCGGAGCGCGGCGGCGGGCCGTAAGCCGCGCGCCCGCGACCTCCCGCCTCCCGCCGTCCGCCGGCAGTGCGACCGCCTGCTGGCGCGGGTCGCCGGCCGCCGCGACCCCGGGCCCCACGCTCTGCTCTGGGTGGCGGACGGGGGCGACGAGCCGGCGCTGCGCGAGACCGGCCGCCTGCTCGCCGCCTACCGCTGGGTGACGCTGCCGCTGCCGCTCCAGCGGATCGACGTCGGCGAGCCCACCCGGCCCTGGAGCGACACGGACCGGCGGCGCGAAGGGCTCGACACCGGCTCGAACGACGCTACCGTCCCTCCCAGCGGCCCGCCGCCTTTCACCATCGGGCTGCGCCGCCGCGGCGGGGTGTCCTCGCTCGAGGCGGTCGCCGGCCTCGCCGTCGCCCCCGACCTGGCGCCGCTGCGCGCCCTGGTCGAGGAGACCGCCGGGCACCTGGTGGGGTTCGAGGCGCAGCTCGCGCCGGCCCTCGATGCCCTCGCCGACCGCCGGCAGCTCTGGATCGAGCGCCCGGCCGGACGGCCCGCCTCCGAGCTCCACCGCCTGGAGGCGACGACGATCGCCGGCCGGCCGCTGCGCACCTTCCGCTGGAGCCGCACCGCCACCCCGCCGGCACTGGCGGAGGCGCGCCTCCGCGCCCTCCTCGCCGACGGCCCCGGCCGCGATCCGCTGCCGGCGGCGCTGGCGCGGGCGCCGGCACCCCTCCTCGAGCTCGACCTCGGCCGCTTCCGCCCGGCGACGGCACCCGCCGGCACCGAGGGCCGCGCGCCGCGGCTCCTCCGGCTGTCGCTCGCCGTGGCCGTCGGCGAAGAACCGGTGTCCGTCCGCCACGAAGTCGTCGACGCCGCGGCGCTGGCGCGGGGCGGCTGGAGGCACACCGTCACCTTGCCCGCCGCGACGGAGGCGGGCAAGCTGGCGGTCGTCGTGGAGGACCTCGCCGCCGAGAGCTGGGCTGGAGCGGTGGTCTACCTGTAGCGAACTCCCGTTTCGCGTCCGTCCAACGGTTGCAGCCCAGGCGTGGGCGGTGACTCGTCTGCGCACATCGTTGAAAGGACGGGGCCATCCGCGATCGTGCACTTCCTCTGCTCGTTGTCCTCGTGCTCGCCTTCACGGGCGTGCAGTTGAGGACGCGTACGACCTCTACGCCGCCCGCCGAGTCCACGCCAGAGGTTGCGACGCAGGCTGCGAATACGGCCGCCGACCAGACCTCGAATACCGGCGCAGCCGAGGAATCGGCGGAAGGCGCGACGCCGGCGGCGCACGACGCCTTGAGCGAGCTTCACGCCGAGTTCCTGGGGCTTGCGGCGCCGGCGGACAAGGAGAAGGATGCGACGAAAGCCCCAAAGATCGACGACGGCGTGCTCCTTCGACTTTCCGAGCGGAACGGGGAGGTGCGGATCGAGGTCGGCGACGAA
>DASWHY010000309.1:0-2114 GCA_036397955.1 Thermoanaerobaculia bacterium
CCGCCCTGGCCTGGAGGAGACATGCCGTCACCCGCGACCGCCGACCGTCGGACCGTCTGGTCCTGGTGCCTCTACGACTTCGCCAACTCGCCGTTCACCACGCTGGTGGTGACCTTCGTCTACGCCTCCTACTTCGCCAACGTCATGGGCGCGGATCACTATCTCGCCGTGGGGTCCGCGACCACCGAGAAGGAGGCCGAGGCCCTGGGGACGGCGCTGTGGGCGCGCGGCGTCACCCTGACGGCGGTCGCGGTGGCGCTCCTGTCGCCGCTGATGGGGACCGTGGCCGACCGCGGCGGCTTCCGCAAGCTCTTCCTGCTGGCGTCGACCGCCGTCGCCGTCGCGGGCAGCCTCGCCCTCTTCCGAATCGGGCCCGATCGGGTCTTCCTGGCGCTGGCGGCCTTCGTGGTCGCCAACATCGCCTTCGAAATGGGCATGGTCTTCTACAACGCCTTCCTGCCCGACATCGCGCCTCCCGCCAAGATCGGCCGCGTCTCGGGTTACGGCTGGGGGCTCGGCTACGCCGGGGGGCTGCTGGCGCTGATCGTCGCGCTGGTCGCCCTGGTCCAGCCGGAAGTCCCGTGGTTCGGCTTCTCCAAGGAGGGCGGCGAGAACGTCCGCGCCACCAATCTGCTGGTGGCGATCTGGTTCGCCGTCTTCAGCGTCCCGATCTTCCTCTGGGTGCGCGAGGACAAGTCGCGGATCTCCCTCAAGGGCAGGATCCTGACGGAGAGCTACCGCCAGCTCAGAGAGACTTTCGTGGAGGTCAGGAAGTACCGCCAGGTGGTGCGGTTCCTGCTCGCCCGGCTGTTCTACAACGACGGCCTGGTGACGATCTTCGCCTTCGGCGGCATCTACGCCGCCGGCACCTTCGGCTTCACCGGCGAGGAGGTGCTGGTCTTCGCCATCGTGCTCAACGTCACCGCCGGCCTCGGCGCGGTGGCGATGGGGGTGCTCGACGACCGGCTCGGCGGCAAGCGGTCGATCGAGATCAGCGTCTGGGCGCTGCTCGCCGCGACCCTCGTCGCGGTCCTGGCGCCGAACAAGGTCTGGTTCTGGGCGGCGGGCATCGTGATCGGCATCTTCTCGGGACCCAACCAGGCGTCGAGCCGCTCGCTCATGGGCCGCTTCGTGCCCCCCGACAAGGAGAACGAGTTCTACGGTTTTTTCGCCTTTTCCGGCAAGGCCACGGCCTTCATGGGGCCGTTCCTGCTCGGCGTGCTCGCGGCGCAATTCGGCTCGCAGCGGGTCGGCATCTCCGTCGTCATCTTCTTCTTCGTCGCCGGCCTCGTGCTCCTGCGGTGGGTCGACGAGGACGAGGGCAAGCGCGCGGCGGCCAGGACCTGAGCCCGTTCCGATATCATGCCGCCATGCTCGAGCCTGCAGCCGACTACCGCGACGTCGACGCCGAGCACCGCGCGCTCCGGGAGGCCTGCGGGCTGTTCGTGCCCTCCCGGATCCGCGGCCTCGAGATGACCGGGGAGGACCGCGCCCGCTTCCTGGGCGGCCTGGTGACGTGCGAGGTCAAGTCGCTGGCTCCCGGCGCCGGCGCCTACGGCTTCCTCACCCAGGTCAAGGGACGCGTCCTCGCCGACGTGACCGTGCTGGCGCTCCCCGACCGCCTGTGGCTGGCGCTGCCGGCGAGCGAGGCCGACGTGATCGCCGAGCACCTCGGCAAGTACGTGATCGTCGACCGGGTCGAGATCCGGCCGCTCGCCGGCCTTCTGCCGCTCGCCCTGATCGGCCCGGGGGCGGCCGCGGCCCTGGCCGGCGTGGAGCTGCCCGAAACCCTCTACGGCCATGGCGAAGCCGACGTCCACGGCGTGCGGACGCGGGTGGTCCGCGAGGCCGACCTCGGGACGCCGGCGTGGACCCTGTGGGCGCCGGAGGACGAGGCCGCGGCCCTCGCCGAACGGCTGCGCGAGCACGGCGTGCGCCGGGTGGGCGGGCGGGCCTGGGACCGGCTCCGAGTCGAGGCCGGGCGCCCGCTCTTCGGCCAGGACTTCGGGCCCGACCATTTCCCCCAGGAGACCGGCCTCGAAGCCGAGGCGGTGAGCTACAGCAAGGGCTGCTATCTCGGCCAGGAGGTGGTGGCGCGCATCCACTACCGGGGC
>DASWHY010000310.1:0-2294 GCA_036397955.1 Thermoanaerobaculia bacterium
CTCCGCCTGCTCGAGCGCGCCCTGCGGCGGCTCGGCCCCGCCGCCGACCCGCCGCTCGCCGCCCGCCTCCACCGCCGCCTCGCCGCGGCGCTGGCCATCGCCGGCCGGCCGCTCCAGGCCGAGGCCGCGGCGCTGCGCGCCCGGCGCATCGAGCGCCGCCTGCCTACGCCGTCGCGCCGCCGCGCAACGCCGGGCGGTGGCTCGCCGCCGCCGCGGCCGCGCGGGCCTCGTACTCCTCGCCGCCCACCCGCTCCCGCAGCGCCGCGCTGAGCGGCAGCACCATCGGCGCCGGTCGCCAGACGAACGGGGCGCCGTCCGCCGCGTCCACCACCCGCCCGCTGGCGACCGCGTGCGTCGCCTCGGCCAGCGGCACCCCGCGCAGTGCTTCCTGCAGGGCGCGGAAGCGCCCCTCCTCGGCGGGATCGACGAAGCGCAGCCAGCGCTTCCCCTGGCTCGCCAGGTGGTAGTGCGAGGCGACGAAGACCAGCCCGTCGAGCTGCAGCCGCTCGCCCGCCAGGATGAGCAGCGCCGCCACGTCCTGCAGTAGTCCGAGCCCAGGGTGGCGCTGCCCCGGCAGCGGCGGCCGCTGCGGCGTAAAGGGGCTGCGCGGGTCCTGGAGGAGCAGCCACTCCAGCCGCAGGAGGTCGAAGCCGGGCAGGGTGCGGCGGTCGCGCGCCAGGCGCAGCTCGAGGAGGAGCTCCCGCCGCCGCTCGTCCCCCCAGAGGCGCAGGGTGTCGCCGGCCGGCCCGCCGACCTCGAGGTCGAGGGTGGGGCGGGTGAAGCCGCGTGCTCGCAGCCGCTCGAGCAGGCCGGCGCGCTCGAGGAGCAGCTCCAGCGCCTCGCGCGAGAAGGCGCCGAGCAGCCGGCGCGGCGGCGGCCCGAGGCCGCCGAGCGCGGCGTCGAGGTCGTCGGGGCGGAGCGCCCACTCCTCGCCCTCCGGCCGCGACCCCGCGGCGCAGGTCAGCCGGCGGTAGCGGCGGAGGATCGTCTCGGCGGTCGTCGGCGGCTCGAGGGCGCGCCCGCCGAGCAGCCAGGCGAGCGAGCGCGCCGGGTAGCGCCAGGCCCCCGGGCCGTAGCCGCCGGCGAGGAGGACGACGAGCGGCACGCCGGGCAGCGCCGCGACGACGGCGCGGTCGCGCTCCAGGAGCGCCTCGGCGGACAGTTTCCAGGAGCCCAGCTCGTCGTCCGCGGCCGGGTCGGCGCCGGCGAGGAAGAACGCCAGGTCGGGCGGGAAGCGGGCGAGGACCTCCGGCAGGTGGCGGCGCAGGGCGTCGAGATAGACCGCGTCGTCCACGCCGTCGCCGAGCGCGACGTAGGTGGCCCCCGGCCCGGACTCCCCGGCGGAGCGCGCGTGGAGCGAGAAGACGTGCGCGGCCGGGTCGGCGGCGAGGAGGGCGCGCAGCCCGTCGGGGTCGTGGAGGTCGAGGTCCACGACCAACGCCCGGCCGGTGAAGCCGGCGGCGCGGCGCTCGGCGAGCGCCACGGCGACGTCGTTGTAGGCGCAGAGCCGCGCGCCGCGATCGGCGAAGGCGTGGTGGAAGCCGCCGCCCAAGTTGACGGCGGCGCCGCGGCGGGCGAGCGCGCGCTGCGCGGCGAGCACGGTACCGCCGGTCGCCGCCCGCTGCGCCTCCAGGAAGCGCTCCTGAAGCGGCTCGGGGAGCGGCATGCCGAGGAGCCGGTCGAGGCCGCCCGGGCGCTGGAGCGACTCCAGGTACTCGGCGCCGTGGACGCGGAGGAGGTCGCGGTAGGAAGCCAGCTCGGGGCGGAGCACCTGCCGTGCGTCGACCAGCCCCTCGTCGCCAAGGAAGGCGAGGATCCGCTCGCCGCGCAACGGGTCGTGCAACGTCCCCGGCAGCTCGACCGCGTAGCGCTCGTCGTAGATCAGCTCCACCCGCCGCGGCCGCCCGGCGTGCGCCAGCCGGCGCCATCCCCGCTTCATCGCGCCAGCTTACCGCCGCCGATCCCGGTGCTAGGCTGAACGTTGTGGACCAGACGGTCAAAGCTCTGGCGGGCGTTCTCGACTTCGCGCGCGAGATGAGCGACGACGTCGATCGGGTCGATGCGGCGCTGCTGCCGCTGCGGCGCCTCCTGGAGAGCGCCGGCGTCGCTTTCCGTCTCGTGGGCGGGGTGGCCGTTGTGCACCACGGCTACGTGCGCACGACCCGGGACGTGGACGTGCTGGTCGCGGCGGAGGGAGCGGCGCGCCTCGATCCGCTGCTCGCCGAGCACGGCTTCGAGCGGCTCTCCGCCGGCCGCCTGCGACACCGCCCGAGCGGCGTCGACGTGGATCTCCT
>DASWHY010000311.1:0-7393 GCA_036397955.1 Thermoanaerobaculia bacterium
GAGGCACCAGGCGAACTCGTGGATCGTGCGGTAGATGCGCGCCTGGCGCCGCCAGAACCCGCAGGGGCCGAGCACCGGCTCGAGGTTGGCGGCGATGGCGGCGCGGATGCGGCGCAGGGCGAGCCAGAAGAAGGTGGTGAAAACGTGCATGCCGAGGCCGAAGAGCGGCTCGGGCACGACCGTCACGCCGAAGCGGTGGATGCGGTACCAGAAGACGCCGGTGACGTGGAAGCGCCCGAGCAGGCGCCGCGCCAGCCCGACCTCCGGCGCGTGCGGCGGGCGCTCGGGGAGCGTGCGCGCGCTCATGGCCGCGGGGCCCCTTCCCGCCGGCGTGGCCCCAGCGCGCCGAGGGCCGGCAGGACCGTGAGCGTGGCGAGGAGGCAGAGCACCACGCCGACCGCCACGATCAACCCGGCGTTGCGCAGCCCCGGCACCCGCGAGGAGGCGAGGCTGCCGAAGCCGATGCCGGTGGTGACGACGGTCAGCGTCATCGCCAGCCCCAGCTCGCGCGCCGCCCCCGCCACGCCCTCCGGGTGAGCGCGCGCGGTGTGCAAGGCGTGGACGCCGAGGTCGATGCCGGTGCCGAAGAGGACGGGGAGGGTGGCGATGCAGAGCAGGTCGATCGGCCGGCCGGCCGCTCCCCAGAGCCCGAAGGTCCAGAGGCAGCCGAGGGCGAGCGGCAGCGCCGAGAGCGCCGAAGGGCCCGGCCGGCCGCGGAACGAGGCGAGGACGACCGCGGCGACGAGCACGAGCGCCACCGCGCTCGAGCGGCGGAGGTCGGCGAGGGCGAGGCGGCGCAGCTCCTCCCCCACCCGCGGCGCCGAGGCGAAGGCGATCCCCGGTCCGAGCGGCGCCAGCGCCCGCAGCACCGCCGCGCGGGCGGCGCGCTCGCCGCCGAGCGGCAGGCGGAGGTTGACCGCCACCGCGGCGCCGCCGCCCGGCGCCGGCGCCCGCACCAGCTCGCGCAGCCAGTCCGGCCACGCGCCGGGCGAGAGGGCGCCGGGATCCTCGCCGCGTGCCAGCGCCCGCAAGGCGCCGAGGCCGGGCGCGAAGGCGCGCGGGTTCAAGCCGGCGGCGGCCAGCTCGCGCTCGAGGTCGCCGGCGGCGCGGGCGAGCGGCAGCCCGGCGAGCCGGCGCAGGCGGGCGTCGCGCGCCGCGCCGGCCGCCAGCCAGTCGGACGGCGAGGAGACCTCCGCTGCCGCCCCCAGCGCCTGCCGCAGCGCGCCCTTCACCCGCGCGGCGCGCGCCAGCGCCTCGCCGAGGTCCTTGCCGCGCACCACGACGGTCGCGGTGTCGAGCCCGAGGCCGAAGCGCTCGACGAGCAGCCGCTCGACCGCCAGCGCCGGGTGGTCGGCGGGACGGAGGGTGCGCAAGTCGGCGTCGAAGTCGAGGCGCGACAGCCCGGCGGCGGCGACGACGGACAGCGCCAGCGCCGCCGCCAGCACGGCGCGCGGGCGGTGCGCGGAGAGCCCCACCAGCGCGTCCACCGCCGGCTGCGCGCGGGCGCGCCACAGGCCCGGCCGCCGCCTGCTCACTCCGCGCCGGTGAGGCGCGTTCCGATCAACCCGCTGCCGCAGCACCAGCGCCGCGGCGCCGAGCGTGGCGGTGGTGACCAGCGTCGCCAGGACGCCGGCGGTCAGCACGATCCCCATCTCGCGCAGCGGCCGGAAGTGCGAGAGCGCCAGCGCCGCCAGCGCCACGGCGGTGGTAAGCGCCGAGGAGACCACCCCGGGGCCCGACTCGGCGAAGGCGCGCCCGAGCGCCGCGGCCGGCGAGGCGCCGGCCAGGCGCGCCGTCTGGAAGCGCGCGCCGCCGTGGACGCCGTACTCGACGCCGAGCCCGACCAGGGCGGCAGTGAAGCCGACGCCGACGCCGGTGAGGGCGCCCACCGTGAGTGCCGCGAAGGCGCCGGTCCAGACGACGCCCGCGCTCACCGCGAGGAGGATGGCGCCGGGCACCATCACTCCCTCGAAGCCGGCCAGCAGCACCAGCGCGACGCCGAGGACCGAGCCCGAGAGGGTGCGCGAGAGGTCGGCGCGCAGGATCGCCTCGTCCTGGGCGGCGTAGAGCGGCCCGCCGCCGGCGTCGACGCGAAGCGGCGCGCCCAGCTCGCGGCGCACGCGCGCCGCGGCCGACGCGACCGCGGCGGCGAGGGCGCGGCCGCCCTCGCGGTCGATCTCCGCCCGCGCCGGCGTGAGCACCACCAGCGCCGCGTCCCGAACCGGCGCGAGGAAGGCGCCGGAGAGCGGATCGAGCGGCAGCGTGGCGTGCGCCGACTCCAGGAGCCCCTCGGCGAAGCCCAGCGGATCGGCGGCGAGGAGCGGCGCGGCGGCGCCGCCGGCCGGGGTGGTGAGCAGCCGCCGCAGCTCCGCCGCGCGGGCGCGGATCGCCGCCGGCTCGAGCCGCCGCCGCAGCTCGGCGGCGGGCAGATCGGCGAGGAGCGGCGCCCGCGGCGCGACGTGGCGGAGGAAGAAGGCCTGGTCCTCCTCGCCCAAGCCGGAGCGCGCCGACGCCACTTCGGGGCTCGCGGCGAGCAGCTCGGCGAGGCGGTCTGCCGCGGTGATTAGAGTCCCGGCGTCCACTCCGTCACCGCCGGCGCGGACCACGACGAAGACCTTCTCGAAGCCGCCGAAGGTCTCCAGGAAGGCGCGGTAGTCGGCCGCCGCCGGGGCGTCGCGCGGCAGGAGCGCGGCGAGGTCGGTCTCGATCCGCAGCCGCGCCGCGGCCACCGCCAGCGCGGCGACGGTGACGGCGAGGCCGCCGGCCAGCACCCATCCCGGCCGGCGGGCGATCCACGGTGCGAGAGGCATTCCGGAGACAGGCTACGCCGAGGCGCCGGCGTCGACCACCAGGGCCTGGCCGGTGATCGCGGCGGCGCGGTCGGAGAGGAGGAAGCAGACGGCGCCGGCCACCGCGGCCGGGGTGGTGCCCCCCGGCAGGCACTCGCCGGAGCGGAGGAGCGACACCGCCTCGGGCGGCACGCCGGCCGTCATCTCGGTCGCCACGAAGCCGGGCACCACGGCGTTGACGCGGATGTTGCGCCGTCCGACCTCGCGCGCCAGGGCGCGGGTGAGCCCCAGCACGCCGGCCTTGGCGGCGGCGTAGGCGGTCTGCCCGGCGACGCCGCGCAATGCCGAGAGCGAAGCGACGTTGACGATCGCGCCGCGCCGCCGCACGACCATACCGCGCAGCGCCGCCCGGCAGCAGCGGAAGAGGCCGGAGAGGTTGGCGTCGAGCACCGCCTCCCAGTCCGCGTCGGAGGTCAAGGCGAGGAGCCCTTCGCGCCGTTCGCCGGCGTTGTTGACCAGCCCGTCGAGCGGCCCGAGCGACCCCTCCACCTCGCGCACCAGCTCGTCCGGGCGGTCGCGGTCGGCGAAGTCGAGATGGAAGGCGCGGGCGCGGCCGCCGGCGGCCGCCTCCACCTCGCGCGCCGCATCTTCCTGCGCGCGCCAGGTGAACGCGACGCTCCGCCCCTCGGCCACCAGCGCCTCGACGATCGCCCGCCCGATGCCGCGGCTGCCGCCAGTTACCAGCACGGAGCCGCCGCCCGCGGGCGCCTCCTGCGTCACCGCCGGCCTCCGAAGCGGGCGCGGGTGACGGCGCCGGCGATACGCAGCGAGTCGAGCAGCGGCCGGTAGTGGCTGGAGGTGCGGCCGTCGGCGAAGCCCAGGCGGACCGGCACGCATTCGACGCGAAAACCGCACCGCGCCGCCCGCACCACGACCGCGCTCTCGGCCTCGAAGCGGCCTTCGGCGAAGCCCACCGCCTCGACCAGCCGGCGCGAGTAGTAGCGGAAGCCGGTCTGGACGTCGCAGAGCGGCTGGCCCGCGGCGAAGGAGATGGCGCGCGAGGAGAGGCGGTTGCCCGCCCGTCGCAGGGGGCTCATCTCGGCGAAGAGGTGGTCGCGTACTCCGAGCACCAGGTCGGCGCCGCCGCTGGCCGCCGCCAGGAGCTTGGGGATCTCCTCGGGCAGGTGCTGGCCGTCGGCGTCGAGGGTGACGACGCCGCCGCAGCCGTCGGCGAAGAGGGTGCGGAAGGCGAGGGCGAGCGCCGCCCCCTTGCCGCGGTTCTCGGGCTGGACGAGCACCCGCGCGCCGGCGGCGCGCGCCACCTCGGCGGTGGCGTCGGCCGAGCCGTCGTCCACCACCAGCACGTCGGGGACGACCGCGCGGGTGCCGCGGACCACCTCCCCGAGGCTCGGCGCGGCGTTGTAGGCCGGGATCGCGGCGGCCACCCGAGTGTCGGTGCTCACGCGGCGGCAGTCTATTACCCGCTAGGAATCTCCTCCCCCGGCGACCCGCGCGAGCGTGCAGTCGGAGCTATCAACGTCCTTGAAGGGGTATGGTGACACGGTAAGTTCCTGCAACTGAGGCGCAAACCTGGGGGCACCAGGCTCCCATCGATTGAGGGAGGTCGCACATGTCTACGACAAGGCGAACCCGCTGCTCTCTCCTGAAACTCAGCGCTCTCTGCGGCCTCATTCTTGGGGTCGCGGGGTCGGCTGCCCCTGCTCAGGGAAAGGCGGGACCGATCCCGATTTCGCAAGGCGACATCCCTCTGGTTATTGCTCAGTCGGGCTCGTACGAGCTGGTCGGTAATCTCTCCGTCACCGACCCGGCCGTCACCGCCATCGCCGTGGATGCACACAACGTCACCATCGACCTCAACGGCTTCCACATCACGGGACCCGGCAAGGGCAACGGCACCGGGATGGGTGTGCGGAGCGATACGCCCACGACGCATGACAACGTGGTGGTGCGAAACGGCAAGATCAGCTCTTGGGGGTCCGTCTGCGTTCATCTTCCCGGCCACGCGAATCGCGCGGAGCAGCTGATCGTGTCTCACTGCGGAAACGACGGGATCTTCGTGGGGAGAGCAAGCGTCGTGACCGCCAGCCAGGTGTCTTTCTCCGGCAGCGGCGTCAACACCGATGACGGCAGCATCGTCTCCGAAAACACCCTCTACTCGAACGACGGCATGGGCATTTTCACGTCCGGAGACGCACCTGGACCGCTGGGCGGCGTAGCGGTCCTGCGGAACAACTGCCGTCTGAACGGCATCGGCATCAAGGTCAAGGGTTCTGGCAGTCGGGTCGAGGGTAACGTGGTCAGTCAAAACAGCGTGGGCATGGATCTATCGCTCGGCACGAATAACTACTTCGCGAGCAACTTACTCCAAGGGAACGCGGTGACTTTCGTCGGAGAGGGCGATGACACGGACGGCGCCTCGATCGACGGCGCGCTGGCTAACGTAGTGCTTCCCTGACCGTCTAGCGGGCGCCGAGGGCCGCTAGGACCAGCCAGGCGGCCGCCCCGCCGGCGGCGAGGCTGGTGACCAGGGTGAGGCGGGGCGCCGGGAGCGGCGCGCCGTTGGCCGGCGCCACGCCGAGCGCGGGGTCGGGCGCGAAGCCCGCCGGCGCCGCCACCGGCGCCCCGGCCGCCGCCAGCACCGCCGCGGCGAGGAAGCCGCCGCCGTGCTCGCCGGTCACCGCCTTCGGCGCCACCAGCGGCGGCAGCGGCACCTCGCCCCAGGCGGCACGGAGGGTGCGCGCCTCCAGCCGGTCGCCGCCGCGCGCCCCCGAGGCGCCGGAGACGATCCGGCCGACCTCCGGGATCGCCGTGCCGGCGCGGGCCAGCGAGCGGCCGAGGGCGCGGCCGAGCCCCGCCTCCCCCTCGCCCCAGCCGTGCGGCGGCGCGCTGGGGTCGAAGGCGCTCCCCCAGCCGGCGACGCGGGCGAGCGGCCGGGCGCCGCGCCGCGCCGCGTCCTCCTCCCGCTCCAGCACCAGCACCGTCGCTCCCTCGGCGGCCAGGTAGCCGTTGCGCCGCCGGTCGAGCGGACGGGCCCGCTCCTCGCCAAGGCCGTTGGCGCGCGCCAGCGCGCCGAAGCGGTCGAGGACGGCGTGGAGCAGCGGCGTCATCTCCTCGACCACGCCGACCAGCGCCCGGCGCACCCGCCCCGAGGCGACCTCGGCGGCGCCGCGGCCGACGGCGAGGAGCGCCCCGGCCTCGCGCTGCGCGATGGTGACGTTGGGACCGCGCGCGCGGCAGGCGATCCCCACCTGCGCCGCCGCCGCGTTGGCCACCGACTCGGTGAAGAGGAAGGGCGAGACGCTCTCGGGGCTGTCGAGGAAGATCTGCTTGAGCATGCCCTCGGTGTAGGAAGAGGGGCCGAAAGTGGTGGCGAGGACGACGGCGGTGATGACGTCGTCCTCGGCCGCGCCCGCTTCGGCGAGCGCCATCCGCGCCGCCGCCACCGCGAACTTGGAGGGCGGGCTCATCCGCCGCGCCTCGGCCAGCGCGAGCCAGGGCGAGAGCGGCACGCCGCGCGCCAGGCAGGCGAGGCGGGCGCTCCCCGGCCGGTGGTAGCCGGCGGTGCGGTCGACCTCGGACAGGGGCGGCAGGCCGGCGGCGAGCGCGGCGGCGAGGCCCGCGCCGCCGGCGCCGCAGGCCCCGACGGTGCCGAGCCCGGTGACGACGACCCCGCCGCCCGACCCGCCGTCCGGCGCCATCCGCCCGTCCCGCTCGCGAAGACCAGCGCCGCGTTCGAGCCGCCGAAGGCGAGGTTGGTCGAGACCGCCGCCTCGGCGGCGAGCCGCCGCGGCTCCCCGGTCACCAGGTCCACCGGCAGCTCGGGGTCGAGAGCGCCGTCCAAGGGCACCGGGTGGACCTCGCCGCGCGCCAGGCAGAGGACGGTCGCCACCGCCTCGATGGCGCCGGCGGTCCCCAGCAGGTGGCCGAGGAGCCCCTTGGTGGCGGCGAGCGGCAGGCGCGCCGCGCGCTCGCCGAAGACCCGCCGCAGGGCGCGGTACTCGGCGACGTCGTTGTGCGGCGTGCCGGTGCCGTGGGCGTTGACGAAGTCGATCCGCTCCGGCGGCAGGCCGGCGTCGGCGAGGGCGGCCGCGAGCGCCGCGGCGGCGCCGCGCCCCTCCGGCTCCGGGGCGGTCATGTGGTGGGCGTCGCAGGAGGCGCCGGCGCCGCGCACCTCGGCGAGCGGCACGGCGCCGCGCGCCAGCGCCGCGGCGAGCGGCTCGAGCACCAGCACCGCCGCCCCTTCGCCGAGCGACATCCCCTCACGCCCGGCGCGGAAGGGCCGGCAGGGGCCTTCGTCGACGGCGCGCAGGGAGTTGAAGCCGGCGTAGGTGAGCTGGCAGAGAGAGTCGGAGCCGCCGGCGAGCGCCAGCTCGACCTCGCCGGCGCGCACCGCGTCGAAGGCGGCGGCGATGGCGAGCGCCGCCGAGGCGCAGGCCGAGGAGATGGTCTGCACCGGCCCGGTGACGCCGAGCCGGCGGGCCACGGCGTCGCCGGGGCCGTTGAGCTCCAGCGACGTCAGGACCCCGATCGCCGCGCCGCGGTGCTCGGCGAGGAAGCGGGCGAAGAAGCGCTCGGCCTCCAGC
>DASWHY010000312.1:0-4052 GCA_036397955.1 Thermoanaerobaculia bacterium
GTCGCACGATGCATGGCGGGATCTCCGCTAGACGGAGCGCTCGAGGCCGCCCCGGTGGGGCATGCCGGTCAAAATGCGGAGGCGCAGGCGGTCGGGGGCGCTGCAGCGCACGCTCTCGCGCACCAGCAGGAGGAGCTTGCGAGTGTAGTCGACGCGCCGCGAGCAGGTGCCACAGCCGTCCACGTGGTCGCGGAACGGGGCGAGGAGCGCCCTGTCCAGCTCGTTGTCGAAGAACAGGTAGATCGAGTCCCCGACCACTTTACAGTCCATCATCTCCTCCGCAGGGCCTGCGGTGTTCCTCTGGATGGGACGCCATCGTCAGCCGTGGGAATCAACTCTCCGACCCGAGGCGAAAATTCCGCGGCCGCCCCCTCACTCCGCGGCCGCCACCTTGCGGCTGCGCATCTTGGCCGGCTCGACCCCCTCGCGGAGGTAGCCGTGGTCGCGGGCGAACTCCAGCATCGCCGCCTCCAGCAGGCGCCGCCCGCGGTAGAGCCGGCTCATGACGGTGCCGACCGGCACCTCCAGGATGTCGGCGATCTCCTTGTAGGAGAAGCCTTCGAGGTCGGCCAGGATGACGACCATCCGGTAATCGGGCGGCAGCCGGTCGAGGGCGAGCTGGACGTCCTGGTCGAGGACGTTCTCCAGCAGCTCCTCCTCCGGGTTCTTGATCTGCCGCACGCTGTCCTCGTTGACCTGGCTCTCGAAGGACTCTTCGATGTCGGCGAAGTCCGAGAAGGCCGGGGACTGCTGCCGCTTGCGGTAGTTGTTGATGAACGTGTTCTTCATAATCTTGAAGAGCCACGCCTTGAAGTTGGTCCCCTCTTCGAATTTGTCGTAGTAGCGGTAGGCCTTGAGGTAGGTCTCCTGGACCAGGTCCTCGGCGTCCTCCGGGTTGCGGGTCATCCGGTAGGCGGTGTTGTACAGCGCGTCCACGAAGGGCATCGCTGCCGCTTCGAAGTCCCAACCTTTCTGATGGTCGGCTGCCTCGCTGAGCATGCTGACTCCTTGCCGACAGTCGGCTCCGCCTATGGCATACGCACATGCGGTGCCAGGGGATGCGCCGGCCCGCCCCCTCCGGGGACGAGCGCCGGGAGCGTGGCCGTTCCGTCCTCCGCCGGGGACGGCCGGAGCGCGCCGAAAGGGCGCCGCGGGGTGCCAATCTACGGCAGCGGCAGCAGCGCGGTCTTGGCGAAGTCGATGAAGGGGCCCGGGTAGATCCCCATCGCCAGGGTCACCAGGGCGCAGAAGGCGACAGCGAAGCGGATACTGCGCGAGGGCAGCGGCGCCGGCGCCGTGTCGGTCGGCTCTTTCAAGTACATCGAGACCACGACGCCGAAGTAGTAGTAGAGCGAGACGGCGCTCATCACCACCCCCACCACCGCCACCCACGCCCAGCCGGCCTCCACCGCCGCGGCGAAGAGGTAGACCTTGCCGACGAAGCCGCCGGTGGGCGGGATGCCGGTCAGGGCGATCATGAAGAGCAGCATCATGGCGGCGAGGAACGGCGACCGCCGCGCCAGCCCCGCGTAGTCCGCCAGCGTCTCCCCCGCATACTCCCGCCGCTCGAGCAGGATCACCGTGCCGAAGGCACCGAGTGTGATGAAGCTGTAGGTCAGGAGGTAGAACACCACCGACCAGAGCCCGATCTCCGACACCGCCAGGACGCCGATCAGCACGTACCCGGCGTGGGCGATCGAGCTGTAGGCGAGCATGCGCTTGACGTTCGTCTGCGTCAGCGCCGCCAGGTTCCCCCACACCATCGAGGCGACCGACACCAGGGCCACGATCCACTGCCACTCGAGCTGCAGCGTTCCCAGACCCTGGTAGAAGATCCGCACCAGGATGGCGAAGGAGGCGCTCTTCGAGGCCGCCGCCAGCCACCCGGTCACCGGCGTCGGGGCGCCGACGTAGACGTCCGGCGTCCAGACGTGGAAGGGCACCGCCGCCACCTTGAAGAAGAGCCCGGCGGCGAGGAGCAGCCAGCCGAGCGGCACCAGCAGGCTCCCGGCGTCGTTCGCCATCGCCAGCCGCTGCGACAGCTCGCCCAGGTCCACCGTCCCCGTCGCGCCGTAGAGCAGCGAGATGCCGTAGAGCAGCACCCCCGAGGACATGGCGCCCAGGATGAAGTACTTGAGCGCCGCCTCGGTCGAGCGCAGCTCGCGCTTGAAGTAGCCGGCCAGGATGTAGCTGGCGAGCGCCATCGTCTCGAGCGCGATCCAGATGACCAGGAGCGTCGCACCGCTGGCCATGAAGAGCATGCCGGCGGTGGCGAGCAGGAGGAGCGAGTAGTACTCGGCCGGCCGGTACCGCCCCTCCTCGAGGAAGCGGATCGACAGCAGCACCGTCACCGCGGTCGCGAGGAGCACGATCAGCTTCCAGACGAAGGCGAAGCCGTCGAGCACGAACAGGCCGCCGAGGATGCGCAGCGGCCCCGGCACCTGGAGGTGGAGGCGCACCAGCACCGCGGCGGTGAGCCCCAGCGCCGCCAGCGAGACGAAGGCCGACTCCCGGTTCTCGAAACCGCGCCCGATCGTGCCGACGAGGAGCAGCAGCAGGCCGGCGAGGGAGAGCAGGATCTCCGGCGCCAGGAGCAGGAACTCCTGCGGCTCGAAGGGCACCCGTCAGTCCCTCGCCGCCGCGACCTCGGTGCGGTAGGCCGGGTCGACCGCCCGCACCACCTGCCCGACCGGCTTCTCCAGCACGTCGAAGAAGGGCTTGGGGTAGAGCCCGATCCAGAAGCAGAGCAGGACGATCGGCACCAGGTACGCCAGCTCGCGCTTGTCGAGGTCGGGGAGGTTGCGGTTCTCGGGGTTGGTGAGCGGCCCGAAGAAGACGCGCTGGTACATCCACAGCATGTAGGCCGCGCCGAGCACGATGCCGAGGGCGCCGGCGAGCGCCCAGAGCCAGTTGCGGTCGAAGGCGCCGACCAGGATGGTGAACTCGCCGACGAAGCCGTTGAGCGCCGGCAGGCCGATCGACGACATGGTGATGATGAGGAAGATGGTGGCGTAGCGCGGCATCACCGCCGAGAGGCCGCCGTACTCGGCGATCAGCCGCGTGTGCCGGCGCTCGTAGAGGATGCCGACCAGGAGGAAGAGCGCGCCGGTCGAGAGGCCGTGGTTGATCATCTGCAGGACGGCGCCGGCGATCCCCGGGCCGTTGAGCGCGAAGAGCCCGAGCATGACGAAGCCCAGGTGGGAGACCGAGGAGTAGGCCACCAGCTTCTTGATGTCCTTCTGCGCCATCGCCACCAGCGCGCCGTAGAGGATGCCGATGATGGAGACCAGCGCCATCCAGGGGAGGAGATCCATCGTCGCCTCCGGCAGGATGGGCAGCGAGAAGCGGACGAAGCCGTAGGTGCCCATCTTGAGCAGGACGCCGGCGAGGATGACCGAGCCCGCGGTCGGCGCCTCGACGTGCGCATCCGGCAGCCAGGTGTGGAAAGGGAACATCGGTACCTTGATGGCGAAGCCGATGAAGAAGGCCCAGAAGATCCAGAGCTGGAGGTCGAGCGGGATCTGCGGCGCGATGGCGTGGAACTGGAGGATCGAGAAGGTCAGCTCGTTGCCCCGCCCCTCCCAGCCGAGGAGCCCCGGCCCGTTGTAGAAGTAGAGGGCGAGGATGCCGAGGAGCATGAGCACCGAGCCGACCAGGGTGTAGAGGAAGAACTTGATCGCGGCGTAGAGCCGGCGCGGCCCCCCCCAGATGCCGATGAGGAAGTACATCGGCAGCAGCATCACCTCCCAGAAGACGTAGAAGAGGAAGAAGTCGAGCGCCATGAAGACGCCGAGCATCCCGGTCTGGAGGAGGAGGAGGAAGACGTAGTACTCCTTCTCCCGCGTCGCGATGGCGCTCCACGAGGAGAGGAAGGAGAGGAAGCCGAGGAGCGTGGTCAAGAGCACCAGCAGCAGCGCGATGCCGTCGATGCCGAACTCGTAGCGCGCGCCGATCGTCTCGATCCAGGACCCGCTCTCGCGGAACTGGAAGAGCGGCCCCTGGCGGTCGAAGGCGAACCAGAGCGGGACCGAGAGGAGGAAGTCGAGGAAGGC
>DASWHY010000313.1:0-1875 GCA_036397955.1 Thermoanaerobaculia bacterium
CGGGCGCTACCTCGCCGGCGGCGGGCGCATGCTGGTGCTCCTCGACCCGACCTTGGGCGGCGCCGGCCTCGTGGACATCGGCCTCGGCCGCTGGCTCGCCGGCTTCGGGGTCAAGGTGGGGGAGGACATCGTCGTCGACCCGGGCAACACCCTCCCCTTCTTCGGCGCCGAGAGCTTCTTCGCCAACCGCTACGGCGACCACCCGATCGTCCGCCCGCTGGCGGAAGGGAACCTGCCGGTGCTCTTCGCGCTCGCGCGCTCGGTGGGGGAGGGGGCCGCCGCCGGCTTCACCGCCACGAACCTCCTCGAGACGACCGACGCCGGCTGGGGGGAGACGAACCTCGCGGCGCTCGAGCGGGTGGCGAAAGACCCGGCCGACGTCGCCGGCCCGGTGCCGGTCGGCGTGGCGGTCGAGTCGGCAGGCGCCGAGGCCGCCGCGGCTCCCGCCCCGGCCGGCGCGAAAAAAACGCGCCTCGTCGTCTTCGGCGACTCCGACTTCGCCGCCAACCAGCTCCTCCAGGCCAACGTCGGCAACACGGTGCTGCTGACCAACGCCCTCAACTGGTTGGTCGAGCGCGAGGCGCTCCTCGGCATCCCGCCGAAGAAGACCGAGCAGGTGCACTTGAACCTGACCGGCGCGCAGCTCCGCGGCGTCGTGCTCTTGGTCGCCCTCGGGCTGCCGGTCCTGGCCGCGGCGACCGGGATCTGGATCGCGCTCCGCCGCCGCCGCTAGGCCGCCCGCATGAAGCCGCGCACGCTCCTCGCGCTCCTCGTCGTCGTCGCCGGCCTCGGCGCCTTCATCTGGTTCTACGAGCGCGAGCTGCCGTCGAGCACCGAGCGCGCGGCGCTGGCGAAGAAGGTCTTCCGCGTCGAGGAGGAGGACGTGCGGGCGGTGGAGCTCCGGTGGCAGGGGCGGAGCGTGCGGCTCGAGCGCGTGCCGGCGCCGGAGAAGACGGCGGCGGAGAAGAAGGACGGCGACGGCGACACGGACGAAGCGGAGGACGAAGAGGGCGAGGATGGCGAGGCAGCCGAGCTAGAGGAGCCCGTCGTCGAGGAGCGCTGGCGGATCGCGCGGCCGCGCTTCGACGGCGAGGTCGTCGAAGCCGACCCGGCGGCCGTCGCGCGCCTCCTCGAATCCCTCCTCGCCCTCGAGAAGGCGCGCACGCTCGAAGAGGTGAAGCCCGGCGATGTTGGACTAGCGAAGCCGCGCGGGCGCATCCGGCTGGAGACCGAGGACGGCGTCAAGGAGCTGGCGATCGGCGCCGCGGTGCCGACCGGCTCGAAGGTCGTGGTGGGACCCCCCGGCAAGGACGAGGCCTACGTCGTCGACGACACGGTCTTGACCGATCTCCAGCGCCCGCCGGCCGAGTGGCGCGGCCGCGACATGTTCCCCGGCGAGCGGGCCGACGTCCAGCGCATCGCCCTGCGCGCCGGCCCCGGGGCGGCGGCGGTCGTGCTGGTCAAGGACGGGGAGGAGTTCCGCGTCGCGCAGCCGGCCGCCGACCGCGCCGACCGCGACCTCGCGGACGCCCTCCTCTCCGACCTCACCAACCTCCGCGCCGAGCGCTTCCTCGAGCGCGGCCGGGCCGCCGCGTTGGAGCTCGCGCCGCCGCGCGGGGTCGTCGAGGTGACGTTCTCCGGCGGCACGCCGCCGGCGCGGATCGAGCTGGGGACGACCGGCCCCGCGGGGCTCACCGCCACCCGCATCGGGCGCGTGCTCTTCGCCGCCCGCAACGACCTCGAGGAGGCGGTGGCGCGCGAGCCGCGCATCTGGCGGTCGCCGGTCTGGAGCGGGCTCGAGGTCTTCGAGGTGGACCGCGCCCGCTTCACCGACCCCGCCGGCGCGGTCGAGGTGGTGCGCGCCGACACCGACTG
>DASWHY010000314.1:0-13239 GCA_036397955.1 Thermoanaerobaculia bacterium
AGCGGCGGCACCGTCCTCCACACCTCGCGCATCAACCCCGCCCTCGTCCGCGCCGACGCCGTGCCGCCGCACCTGGCCGGGCGCGGCACGCCGCTCGGCGACGGCAAGGTGGACCTGACCGCGGCGGTGCTCGCGACGCTCGAGTTTCTGGAGCTCGAGGCGCTGGTGGCGATCGGCGGCGACGGCACGCTGACCTTCGCCCGCCGCCTCCACCTCGAAGGGGCGCGCGTCCTCGGCATCCCGAAGACCATGGACAACGACGTCTTCGGCACCGATTACTGCATCGGCTTCTCGACCGCGGTCACCCGCTCGGTCAACCTGATCCACGACCTGCGCACCGTGGCCGGCTCGCACGAGCGCTTCCTGGTCGTGGAGCTCTTCGGCCGCTACTCCGGCGAGACCTGCCTCCTCGCCTCCTACCTCGCCGCCACCGACCGGGCGCTCATCGCCGAGGTGCCGTTCGCGCCCGGGGCGATCGTCGAGTTCCTCGCCGCGGACAAGCGGTCGAACCCCAGCAACTACGCCGTCGTGGCGGTCTCCGAGGGGACCTACCCGATCGGCGGGCGGCCGTTCGAGACCGGGCAGGCGGACGCGGTGGGCAACCGCGAGCTCGGCGGCGTCGGGCGCTACGTGCGCGAGCTCCTCCAGGAGGGGACCGGCGAGCGGGTGATCTACCAACGGCTGGGGTACCTGATGCGCTCCGGCCCCCCCGACTCGCTCGACCGGCTGGTAGCGAGCAACTTCGCCAACCTCGCCGCCGACTTGATCCTGGCCGGCGAGGCGGGGCGGATGGCGGCGGTCGCCGGCGGGCGCTACGCGACGGTGCCGCTCGAGACGGTGGGCGAGGGGGTCAAGCAGGTGGACGTCGAGCTCTTCTACGACCGCAACGCCTACCGCCCGAAGATCACCGGCGTCCTCGGGCTGCCGATGTTCCTGCATTGAGAACGCCCGGCACGCGAAAACGCCCGGCACGTAGGCCGGGCGCTACCGGACCGTGAACTTGTAGGTCTGCACCTTCTCGCGCCGCGCGCCGTCGAGGCCGTAGACCTCGAGCGTGTAGGCGCCGGGGGCGAGGGCCTGGCGGGGCAGGTGGAGGTGGAAGGCCCCCTCCGGCTGCGCCAGCAGGCCGCGCGCGCTCCACACCCGCTTGCCGGCGGCGTCGCGCAGCTCGACGGCGTGCTCGCGGAAGGCGGAGGGCCCGCCGGTGTTGAGGATGAGCGTCGCGCCGCCGGCCCCCGCCGGCAGCTCGATCGTGGTGCCGGTCTCGCCGCCGCCGCGCACCACGTCGGCGCCGGGCGGGAAGAGGTCGGCGATCACCGGGTTGAGCTGCGGGGCGGCGCCGCCGCCCGCGGGCGCCTCGCGCCGGGCGAGCTGCTGGCGGAGGTCTTCGGCCTCCTCGCGCGCGGCCTGCTCCCCCGCCTCGCGGGCGGCGGCCTCGTCGCGCAGGCGACGGTTCTCTGCGGCCAGCCCGGCGGCGCGGTCGTCCTCCGGCCGGCCGCCCCCCGGCGCGACCGCGGCTGGCGGCGCGGTGCGCCCGGCGAGCTGCTCCTCCGCCCGGTCGAGCGCCTGGCGGTTGGTGAGCCAGCCGCCGGCGAAGAGCACGGCGGCGAGCCCCGCGGCCAGCGCCGCGGCCCGCCAGCGGCCGGCTGGGGCGGCCTGCCGCGCCGGGGCTGCGGCAGGGGGCGCGGTGCGCGGGAAGAGGAGGACCTCCTCGTCGGCCAGGGCGTGGCTCGTGCGCGCCAGCTCGAGGTCCGCCGCGCACTGCGGGCAGGCGGCGAGGTGCTCCTCGACGAGCGCGGCGTCGATCCCCGGCGGCACCGGCTCGCCGAAGGCCATGGCCACCAGCGCCTCCGCCGGCAGGTGGGCGCCGGCCGCGGCGAGGGCCAGCCGCGCCTCGTCGAGGGCGCGCCGGCAGTCGGGGCACCCGCGGACGTGCGCCAGCACCTCCTGCCGCTCTACCGGCTCCAGGGTGCCGTTGAGGAGCCAGGGGAGCAGCTCGGTGGCGTGTTCGCAGGTCATCCGGGTTCGCTCTCTCCAGCAGCTTTAGGCGAAGTTCTGTCGTTTGTGTTACCCCAGGCGCGCAGCTCCTCGCGCAGGGCCGCCGCCTTCTCCCGGCAGCGCAGCACCCGCACCCGCAGCGTCCCCTCCGCCACCCCCTTGCGCCCGCTCATCTCGCGGTAGGAGAGCCCGACGGCGATCATCCCCCACAGCTCGCGGCAGTCGGCGGGCATCCGCCCCCAGACCCGCAGCAGCAGGTCGCGCGACTCCTCCTGCGACTGGAGCGAGGGGCGCCGCTGGGCGGCGGGGAGCTCCGCCTCCCCCCGGTCGAGCACGTCGAGCTCGGCCCACTGCCAGCGCCCCTGGCCGCGGACCTGGTCCAAACAGGTGTGGTTGACCACCCGCCAGAGGTAAGTCTTGAGGCTCGAGCCGCCGCGGAACTCCTGGCGCTGGAAGAGCCGGGTGACCTCGACGCGCACGTCCTGGAGCACGTCGTCCCAGCGATGGCCGAGCCGCCGCTGGAAGGGCCAAGCGGCCCGCGCGATCCACCCGTCGACGGTCATCACCGCCTCCAGGTCGCCGTTCAGGAACCCGGTCACCACCGCCGCGTCATCTGGGCGCATTGACAAGAGTCTATGCGATAGACTGCGTTACAAATTCGCGGAAAGCTCCTGTGAAGGTCCCACGCGCCCACGGCCGCGTCTCCCAACCCCTCCCGGCGCTCCTCCTCGCCCTCGCCGCCTGTGCCGCGCATTCGGGGCCGCCGGCGGCCTCGGGTACCGTACCGGCCGCCGCCGCGAAAGCCGTCGCCGAGCCCGAGTTGCGGGTGGGGGAGCCGATTGAGCGGGCGGAGATCGGGCCTGGTGAGACGCACGCTTATCGCTTGCCGATCGTCAGCGCGCAGTACCTAAAGCTCGTCGCCAAGCCGCGCACGGTAGACCTGGCGCTGACGCTCCTGGGGCCCGACGGCACCGTGCTGGCGGAAGCGGACGGGCCGGGTGGCTCGACTAAGAGAGAGCTGCTTTCACTGGTGAGCTCGGTGTCCGGGACTGGGCGGCTGGTCGTCGTCCGCCGCGATCAGGGGGACCGCCGCGGCTATCGCGTTGAGCTCGCCGAACAGCGGCCGGCACGAGACGACGACGCTCTACGGGTCAAGGCGGAGCGGCTCTACGCCGAGGCGGTCCATCGCCGTTCACTAGGAAGCGCCGATGAGATG
Source organism: Thermoanaerobaculia bacterium (assembly GCA_036397955.1). GTDB lineage: Bacteria > Acidobacteriota > Thermoanaerobaculia > Multivoradales > UBA5704 > DASUNQ01. The sequence goes on from DASWHY010000314.1 coordinate 3,215, forward strand.
CGTGCCGCACTTCAGGTGCTGGAGCAGGCGTTACCGCTGTGGCGCCAGATCGGCGATCGCAATGGCGAGAGCGACACGCTCACCCAGATCGGCCTGTCGCACCGCTCGCTGGGCGATCTCGACGCGGCTCTCACTGAGCTGACCAGGTCCGCGGCAATCGCAGAGAGTCAAAGCTACCTCGATGGCTTGGCCGAAGCGCTGAACGGGCAGGCCTTGATCGACAAGCGTCAAGGACGAGTCGACGCAGCGCTCGAGAAGTATCACCGCGCCCTGGTGATCGCGGAGGAGCGAGGCAGCGCCGAGCAACGGGCGAAGGTTCTCCAGAACCTAGGCATGCTTCACTTCGACCGCGGCGAGACGCGCCAAGCGCTCGAGCGGTTCGAGCTCGCGCTCCCTCTATGGCAGGCGACCGGTGAGCTTGGCGAAGAAGCCAACACCACCCAGAGCGTAGGGCTCATCTACCTGTGGTATCGAGGCGAGCTCGGGAAGGCGACGCAGTACTTCGAGCGTGCCAGCGAGCTTTCCCAAGAGGCTGGCGATCGCCGGACACAGGGTTCGGCACTGCTGAACCTCGCGGGAACCTACCGCCGCCGCCGACAATTGCAGCGAGCACTGGTTTCCTATCGCGAAGCGGCGGATCGGCTTCGCGCCCTCGGCGATCCCTACCTGCGTGCGGTCTCGCTGGAGGCTCTGGGAAGTCTCTATTTCGATCTCGGCGATCTCGATAGGGCGGCGCATCACTACCGAGAGGCCGAGATGGTCTACCGCGAGCAGGCCGACATGGCGGCGGAAGCAAGCGTGCTCACGAGCATCGGCTTACTGGAGCAGCAGCGAGGAGATCTGCAGAGCGCGCGGAGCTATTTCGAACGAGCGCTTGCCTCCAGCGAGATCCTGCGGAATCGTAGAACCGAGGGACTCTCGCGTCATCGCCTCGGGTCCTTGCTTCGGGTGGCTGGTGACCTGAAAGCGGCCAAGGAATCGCTGCACCGCGCTCTCGAACTGCGGCAGGAAGTGGGGGATCGGTCGGAAGAGGCGCAGGTCCTTCTCGACCTAGGTGCCTGCGAATCGGAGCAGGGTGATGCAGTGGCGGCCGCCGGTCACTTCGCTCGGGCGCGCGAGCTGGCCCGAGCGGTCGAGAGCCCGGCGCTGGAAGCAGCGTCCCTGCTGCGCTGGGCGGCGCATGATCGCAACGCCGGGGATCTCATGGCTGCTCTCGACAAGCTGGAGGCAGCGGGAAGGATCATTGAATCGACCGCCAGCAGCGTGCTCAGCCGCGACCTGCGGGCGACCTACTTCGGGTCGCAGAGGACTCACGCCGAGCTTTACATCGACGTCTTGATGCGGTTGGCGGCTCTCGAGTCGGACGGGGCATTCGAGCGCATGGCGCTGGAGGCGAGCGAATGGGCGCGCGCCAGGAGCCTTCTCGATCTCTTGGCTGAAGGCAGGATCGAGTTGCGGACCGGCGTCAGTCCCGAGCTGAAGGAGAAGGAGGCCAAGCTCGACGAAGGCGCGCTCTGGACGCGAGGTCGTTTGGCGGCACTCCTTGCTTCCTCGCAAGCAGACGCTCTCCAGGTCACGCGGTTGCGACAGGAGCTGGCGGACCTCGGTGAGCGGCGGCAGGAGATCGAGGAGGAGATTCGCCAACGACACCCGCGCTATTCCACGCTCCGTTATCCCCGGCCGCTGCGTCTTCCGCAGGTGCAAGAGCTGCTCGACGACCGATCGGCCCTGCTCGAGTACTTTCTCGGGACCGACCGCTCGTTCCTGTTCGTCGTCAAACGCAGCTCATTGAACTGCTATCGGCTGCCCCCGGCCAGGGAGATCGCTGGGCTCGTCGAGCGATTGCGGGAAGCGCTCGGGACACCCCAACGCAAGCGGTTGGGAGGTTACATCTCCGCTTCTCATCGTCTCTACGAGCTCCTCATCGCACCTGCGGAGGGCGCGCTGGAGGGCATGGCAGGTCTGATCATCATCCCCGATCGCGCCCTGCACCTCCTGCCGTTCGAAGTTCTTCTGACGCAGAGCGCCCGTCCTGACGGCTCGGCGCGCGGGCTCCCTTTTCTGATCTTGCGTCACTCCATCACGTATGCTCCTTCGGCCAGCGTTCTCTCCTCCCTACGGTCTTCGTCTGAGCCACGTCAGCCGGCAGCCGACGGAGCTTTGCGGTTCCTGGCGTTTGCGGATCCGGACTCGTCGCCGCTCCAGGCGCCAGCTCTCGATCCCCTTCCCGGGGCCCGGCGTGAAGTCCTGGAGATCGCGAACCTCTATCCTTCGCGTGAAGTGGCGGTCTTCCTCGGGGCGGACGCGAACGAGGAGAACGTCAAATCGAACGGCCGTCTAGAGGACGCGTTGCGGATTCACTTCGCAACCCATGGAATCGTCGACCCGACCCTCCCTGAGCTCACAGCCTTGGTCTTGGCCGCCCGAACCGACTCGGCAGAGGACGGGCTGCTGCATCTCGATGAGATCTTCGACCTGAAGACTACCGCCGACGTAGTCGTGCTTTCGGGATGCGATACAGGGTTAGGACGGCAGGTCACCGGTGAGGGGCTGATCGGACTGACACAAGCTTTCTTTTACGCCGGCACCCGCAGTGTCATCGTGAGCCTTTGGCCCGTGAGCGATGCCGCGAGCCCGCTGCTGATGCCAGATTTCTACCGCCGGCTCGAAGAGGGCGCAAGCAAGGCGGAGGCACTCAGGCAGACGAAGCTGCATCTTCTCGATTCCGATCAGTGGTCCCACCCATTCTACTGGGCGCAGTTCATCCTCATGGGTGACGGCAGTGCGCAGTGGCTTCACGCTTCGTAACATTCCGGCGGCGCTCGCGCCGAAGGACTGGGTATTCATCCGTTAAGTTCTTTCGAGGGAGAGAGCCATGTCACAGCACGATCGGGAGCAATCCGGAGATCCGCCAGTCCGTACTCAGGACACTGAGGTCGGCGTCTTTCCACCGCCACCACGGCCACGCGCGTATCAGATGGCGAGCGCCGCAACCGCGCTCGCGGCTGTCGCCGCCGGGTTCCTGGGGATGGACGAGCTCATGCTCGGCCTAGCATTGGCGAGCATCGTTCTCAACCTCTTGAGTTTGAAACTCGACGGAAGTTGGGTCGCGGATACCGAGCCCGGTGTCTACCCTCCGCCACCCCCGCGGCCCAAGTTCAGGGACCTCCAAATCATCGCCGTGCTCACGATGATTGCGGGAGCGGTCGCTGGATACCTTGGTCAGAACGAGACGCTCCTCATCCTCGCGACGGTGAGCTTTGCCGCCAACGCGTTGAGCCTCGCCCTCGAGGGGAGTCGGACCCGGCTACCGCAGCGCTCGGCGGGGCGCGTGTGAGCGGAGCGCCGGCGTCCATGGTCGCTCAAGAAGAGGCACGAGGAACACAAAGGCGTCGCTGAGACGCTGAGGTGATCGCTCGGATGAGAGGAGGTGCGGAGTGAGGCTGAGAGACTTTTTGCTCCTGTTCCTTCTGGCAGGGTTGGTCGGCTTTGGGATGACCAGAGGTGGAGGCCCCATCCAAGCAACCTGGGAGAGGGAAGGGGGCGGCACCGGCGGGACCATTCCGGTGGGGCCGCCACCGCCTCCCGAAGGCGGCTTGGGTGGCAACATCCCGGTACCGCCGTAGCGGGGCGGCTTAGCAGCGCCTCGCGCAGACTTTCTCCCCGCCTGCGCCGGGCAGGTGCAGACGGCACCGGACGAGGCCACGGTGCGGCTGGGCGGTCGTGGAGCGGCGGCCGACGGCGCTGGGATGGACTGCTCCCGACCGTTGACGAGGCCAAGTACGGAGCACCGAATCTAATGAAAGGAGGTGCGCAGTGAGGCTGAGAGACTTTTGGTTCCTCTTTCTCCTGGCAGGGTTGGTCGGTTTTGGGATGGCCCGAGGTGGAGGCCCCATGCAAGCAACGTGGGAGAGGGAGGGAGGTACAGGTCATAGCATCGGCGTACCGCCTTCTCCTCCGCAGGGTGGCACGGGTGGCGTCATCCCGATCCCGCCTTCGCCATCGGGCATTGACGACGGCGTCGTTCCGGTGCCGCCAACTCCCCCGCGCCCTTAACGGCGTCCTGGGGCCCCTCACCCCCGTCCCCCCGGCGCGGCCTTTGCTACCCTTGCGGCCGGACGGACGAGGGGAGGACTGGCGATGAGACGAGCAGCGCTTTTCCTACTGACGGCAGTCGCGGCGATCGCGACCCCGGCCTGGGCGCACGAGGAGGGTGAGGGGACCCATCCGGTCCCCTCGCTTACCGTGCAGGGGACGGGGCAGGTGCAGTCGGCGCCGGACGAGGCCACGGTGCGGCTGGGGGTCGTGGCGCAGCGGCCGACGGCGCGCGAGGCGCAGGGGGAGGTCAACCGGATCGCCAACGCCGTGCTGGCGGCGATCGGGAAGCTCGGGGTGCCGCGCGAGCAGATCCAGACCTCGGAGCTCCAGCTCTATCCGGTCTACGCGCAGGACGCGCCGCCGCCGGAGCGCGGGGTGCCGGCCGAGCCGCGCATCGTCGGCTACCGGGCGACCAACGTGGTCTCGGTGCGGCTCGAGAAGCTGGACCTGATCGGTCCGGTCGTGGACGCCGGGCTGGAGGCCGGCGCCAATCAGGTCGAAGGCGTCAACTTCGGCTTGCGCGGGGCGCTCGCCGCCCGCAAGCAGGCGCTGCGCCAGGCGGCCGACGCGGGGCGGCAGAAGGCCGAGGCGCTGGCGGACGCGCTGGGGCTGCGGTTGGTCGGGCTCCTCGAGGTCGCCGAAGGCGGGGCGCAGGTCGTCACGCCGCGCTTCGCCAACGTCCGCATGGCGATGGAGTCGGCGCAGATGGACGCGACGCCGGTCTCCCCCGGGCAGGTCTCGGTCGAGGCGACGGTCACGCTCACCTACCAGATCGAGCCCGGCGCTTCTCCGCGGCCGTGAGCGGCGGCGCCGAGGAGATCGCCCGCCGGCTCGACCTCCGTCCCCATCCGGAAGGGGGGCTCTACCGCGAGACCTTCCGCGACCGCCCCGGCGACGGCGGCCGCGGCGCTCTCACCGCCATCTACTACCTGCTGCGCGAAGGCGAGCTCTCCGCCTGGCACCGGGTGAACGACGCGGTCGAGGTCTGGCACCACTACGCCGGGGCGCCGCTCGAGTTGCTGCTCTCTGAAGACGGCCGCGAGGTGCGCGCGCTGCGGCTCGGCGACGACCTCGCGGCCGGCGAGCTGCCGCAGGCGACGGTGCCGGCCGGCGCCTGGCAGAGAGCGCGCTCGCTCGGCGCCTGGACGCTCGCCGGTTGCACGGTGGCGCCGGCCTTCGAGTTCGCCGCTTTCGAGATGGCCCCCGCCGGCTGGCGCCCGGGGTTGGCGCTGCCCAGCCGGGCGCAGTGACAGTGGTGCTAGCATCCCGCGCGCCCATGAACCAGCCGCCCCCGGCCGAGGACCTCAACTCCTACCACATCGCGCAGCAGCAGTTCGATCGCGCGGCGCGCTTCGTGCCGCAGCTTCGCAACGGCCTGCTCGACTACCTCCGCCGCGTCAGCCGGCTGATGACGGTGGAGTTCCCGGTCGAGATGGACGACGGCTCGGTGCGGACCTTCATCGGCTACCGCGCGCTGCACAGCCGCGTGCGCGGCCCGGGCAAGGGGGGGATCCGCTATCACCCCGACGTCACCGAGGACGAGGTGCGGGCGCTCGCCTCGTGGATGACCTGGAAGTGCGCCGTGGCCGACGTCCCTTTCGGCGGCGCCAAGGGGGGGATCGTCTGCGACCCCAAGCACCTGTCGCAGACCGAGCTGCGCAAGGTGACGCGCCGCTTCATCGTCGAGCTGGGGGGGAGCATCGGCCCGCACACCGACATCCCGGCCCCCGACGTCAACACCGACGCCCTGACCATGGCCTGGATCTACGACACCTACCAGATGATGCACCCCGGCGAGAACAACTTGCCGGTGGTGACCGGCAAGCCGGTCGAGATGGGCGGCTCGCTCGGGCGGCGCGAGGCGACGGCGCAGGGTGCGCTCTTCGTCACCTCGCGGGTGCTGGCGCGGGGCCTGGTGCCGGGGCTCGAGCGGCTCGCCGGCGCCAAGGTGGCGATCCAGGGGTTCGGCAACGCCGGGGCGATCGCCGCCGAGCTGTTCGCCGCCGCGGGCGCGCGGATCGTCGGCCTCTCGGACTCGACCGGCGGCGTCTTCCGCGAGGAGGGGATCGCCCCGGCGGCGGCGATCGCGCACAAGCGGCGCACCCGTTCGGTCGCCGGCCTCGCCGGCACCCGGCCGGTGTCGAACGAGGAGCTGCTGACCGTCCCCTGCGACATCCTCATCCCCGCCGCCCTCGAGAACCAGCTCCACGCCGGCAACGCCGCCGCGGTGCGGGCGAAGCTGGTCGTCGAGGCGGCCAATGGCCCGACGACGCCGGAGGCGGACCGCGTCCTCGCGGGGCGCGGCGTCCCGGTGGTGCCCGACATCCTCGCCAACTCCGGCGGCGTCACCGTCAGCTACTTCGAGTGGGTGCAGAACATCGAGCACGAGCAGTGGCCGCTCGAGCTGGTCAACGAGAAGCTCGCCGCGCGCATGGAGCGGGCGACCGACGCGGTCATCGACACGCTGCAGGAGCTGGCGGCCGAGGGCGACCCCGTCGACCTCCGCACCGCCGCCTACGTGCTGGCGATCCGCCGGGTGGCCGAGGTCGCGCTGTCGCGCGGCATCTGGCCGTAGCGCCCGGCCTTGCTCGTCCTCTCCCATCGCGGCCAGCACACCGACTGCCCCGAGAACACCCTCGAAGCCTTCGCCCGCGCCGCCGCGCTCGGCGCCGACGGCATCGAGACCGACGTGCGCCTGGCCGCGGGCGGCGAGGCGGTCCTCTTCCACGACCGCCTGGCGCCGGACGGCCGCCCGGTCGCCGAGCTGACGCCGGAGGAACTCGTGGCCGCGGCCGGCCGTGCCGTGCCGGCACTCGACGAAGCCCTCGACCGCTTCCCGCACCTGCTCTGGAACCTGGAGATCAAGGCCCCCGCCGCGCTCGAGGCGGTGGCGGCGGCGGTCGCCGCACGGCTGGCCACCCACCGCTTCCTGGTGACCTCCTTCTGGCACCCGCTGGTCGAGCGCTTCGCCCACCTGCCGCAGGTCGAGTGCGGTCTCCTCGTCGCCGGCCGCCCGGCGAGCTTCGACGCCTTCGCCGGCCTCTTCCCGCGCGACGGCCGCATCCGTACCGCGGTCTGGCACTACGAGGCGCTCGATCCGGCGCTGCTCGACCAGGCCGCCGCGCTCGGCTTTCGCAGCTTCGTCTACGGGATGAAGACCCGCGAGGAGCACCGGCGCTGCGCCGCCCTCGGGGTGACCGGCGTCATCACTGATCGGGTGGATTTCCTGCGCTGACGGCCGCCGCGGTGGCTTGGGCGCCGTCCTCCTCGGCGCGCGCCGTCCAGAGGTCGATCTGCTCCTCGGTCATCGTGCCGCTCGGCGGCAAGCGGGCGTCGCGGTAGCCCCAGCGCTCGACGTCCGGCAGGAACTGCTCGCGCGACAGCAGCGTCCCGCGGCAGACCCGCTCGCCGGGCGCGGGCGTGTCCAGCTCCGCGCGCAGGGCGTCCGTGAGCCGCCGCACCAGCCGGGTCGGGATGCGGTCCCGCTCGCCGGGGTAGATGAAGCCGAAGAGCACAAGGTGGGCGAGGAGCACGCGCCAGTTCTCGCCGAAGCGGGCGAGGAGCCGCTCCCAGTCGAGCTCTCCGGCCGTGGCGCGCAGCAGATGGGCGACGTCGGCGCCGTCGTAGCGCTCGCGCTCCATGACGAAGGCCTTCGACCAGACCATCTCCTCGGCGGGGCAGAGCCGGACCGGCACCCCCAGCACCTCGCCGGGGACGGCGTGCTCGAACCAGAGCTCGTCGACGCGCGCGATGCCGTTGCCGGCGGAGAAGATGAGGTCGATGAAGTCGTCGCCGCAGTAGGCCTTCTCCAGCCAGTGCGGGGAGTGGACCCCGACCGCGTAGCCGGCGCGGCGGAGCGCCGCGAGGGCGCGCGGCAGGTCCTCCTCGCGGAGGAAGACGTCGAAGTCCTTGGTGTGGCGGACGATGCCGGTGTAGCGGCCGAAGGCGTACGCGCCGCCGACCAGGAACTGCACCCGCGCCCGCTCGAGCGTCTCGAGCGCGCGCCGGTAGCGGTCCCGGGTCTCGGGCGACAGCTCGGCGTCGGGGGGGGCGGCGGGCTCGGTCACGGCTCCAGAGGGAGCAAGAGACGTACCATCAGAGGTTTCCGCGGCTGCCCCGCGCCCTTCTGGCACATGCCTTGCCTCCTTTCGGGGACATGGCCACGACCGCCGCGGCGGGCAACGGGGTGGTGCGGATCGCCGCGACCGCGGACCTCCACTTCGCCAAGCACCCGCCGCCGCCCCCCGTCATCCAGGAGCTGCTGGCGCAGGTCGGCCACCACGCCGACGTGCTGCTCGTCTGCGGCGACCTGACCGACCGCGGCCTGCCCGAAGAGGCGCACCTCCTGGCCCGCGCCATCACCGGCACGGTCAAGGTGCCGGTCGTCGCCGTGCTCGGCAACCACGACTTCGAGTCGGGCTGCCCGGACGAGGTCAAGAACATCCTCGCCGACGCCGGGATCGTGATGCTCGACGGCGACGCGCAGGTGGTCGAGGGGATCGGCTTCGCCGGCGTCAAGGGCTTCGCCGGCGGCTTCGGCAAGCGCGCGCTCGGCCCCTGGGGCGAGAAGATCATCAAGGACTTCGTGCGCGAGGCGGTGGACGAGGCGCTGAAGCTCGAATCGGCCTTGGCGCGGCTGCGGCGGGTGCCGCGGGTGGCGGTGCTCCACTACTCGCCGATCGAGGAGACGGTCGAGGGGGAGCCGTGCGAGATCTACCCGTTCCTGGGCTGCAGCCGGCTGGAGGAGCCGCTCTCGCGCTACCCGGTCGCGGCCGTCTTCCACGGCCACGCCCACCGCGGCCGGCCGGAGGGGAAGACGGCGGCGGGGACGCCGGTCTACAACGTGGCGATGGGGGTCCTCCAGAGCACCTACCCCGACCGCCTCCCCTTCCGCGTCATCGAAGTGCCGCGCGATCTCCCGTAGCGCCCGGCCTACGTGCCGGGCGTTGGTCGTGTACACTCCCCCGGTCGCCGCACTGCGGCGCGACACGCTCATCCCGGGCCCCTCCGATGCAGACCAGCGAAGGCTTCGTGTTCGTGCGGCCGGGGCTCCAGCTCTACTTCCGCGCCGTCGGCCTGCCGCTCGACGACACGCCGGAGGTGGTCGTCGTCCCCAACGCGAGCTGGCTCGCGGAGCTGCTCCACCCGCTCGCCGAAGGGCGCACCCTCCTCTTCTACGACCCGCGCAGCCGCGGCCGCTCGAGCGTCGTCTCCGACCGCCGCCAGCTCTCGCTCGACGAGGACGTGCGCGACCTCGAAGCCGTGCGCCGCTTCTTCGGCCTCCGCCGCATCTCGCTCCTCGGCTCCTCCTACCACGCCGCGATCGCCGCGCTCTACGCGCTGGAGGAGCCGCAGCGGGTCGAGCGGCTGCTGCTGGTCTGCCCGATCACGCCGCGGCGGCCGGGGGAGTGGCTGCAGGAGCTGCCGGGGCCGGAGGTGCTGGTCTATCCGCCGGGCGTGCCGTCGATCGAGGAGCTGCGGCGCGCCGGGCTCGACGAGACCGACCCGGTCGCTTACTGCCGCGCCTGGTTCACCGATTTCCTGCTGCCGGCGCAGATGATGGACCCGGCGGCGGTCGGCCGCTTCCCGGTGGCCGACGTCTGCGCCTTCCCCAACGAGTGGCCGGCCCACGCCATGCCGGTCTACTTCGAGCACATCCTGCCGCGGATGAAGGACTGGGACTTCCGCCCGCGCCTGCCGCAGCTCGCGCCGCCGCTGCTGGTCATCCAGGGCACCGAGGACCTGGTGCCCGTCCAGGCCTCGCGCGAGTGGGCCGCCCACGCCCGCGACGCCCGCTTCCTGACGATCGAGGAGTGCGGCCACCACCCCTACCTCGAGCGCCCCGAAGAGTTCTTCGCCGCCGCCGGCGCCTTCCTCGCCGGCGAGTGGCCGCAAGGGGCGGAGCAGGTCCGCCGCGCGGCGTAGCG
>DASWHY010000315.1:0-10731 GCA_036397955.1 Thermoanaerobaculia bacterium
CTTCTTCGGGTGGTTGCCGATCTGGTCCATGGTGTCGGCGTCGTAGAGGCGGCCGTTGACCATGACCAGGGAGACGGAGCGCGAGTTGCGGAGGTCCTCGAGGGGGTTCTGATAGAGGACGGCGAGGTCGGCGAGCTTGCCAGGCTCGAGCGATCCGATGTCTTTGTCCATGCCGAGGTACTGGGCGCCGGTGAGCGTGGCGGCGCGCAGCGCCTCCAGCGGCGTCATGCCGCCCTGGCCGAGCATCCAGATCTCCCAGTGCGCCCCGAGCCCCTCGCGCTGGCCGTGGGCGCCGACGTTGACCTTGACCCCCTCCTCGGCGAGCTCGGCCGCCACCCGGGCGTTGTTGAAGTGCCCCCACTCCTCCTGCGGCGCGATCCGCCGCCGGCGTGAGCGTTCGTCGAGGATCTCGCGCGGCACGAACTTCGAGAGCCGCGGGTCCTCCCAGACGTTGGCCGTCGCGTACCAGTACTCCTCGCCCCAGAGCCCGCCGTAGCCGACGACCAGGGTCGGCGTGTAGCCGGCCTCGGTCTGCGGCCAGAGCTGCTTGACGTCCTGGTAGACCGCCGGCACCGGGATCGAGTGCTCGATGCCGGTGTGGCCGTCGACGATCATGTTCATGTTGTGCTGGAAGATCGACCCGCCTTCCGGCACCACCATCATCTCGAGCTCGCGCGCCGCGGCGATCACCTGCTGCCGCTGGTCGCGCCGCGGCTGGTTGTAGCTCTTGACGCTGAAGGCGCCGGCCGCTTTCATCCGCCGCAGGTGGCCGCGCGCGTCCTCCAGCTTGTCGATGACCGCGGTGAAGGCGGTGGTGGCGCCGTAGAGGATGGTGCCGGTCGAGAAGATGCGCGGCGCGGTGATCAGGCCGGCCTTCGCCATCTCCGCGGCGGCGAAGGTCGAGCCGGTGTCGTTCGACGGGTCGTGGACGGTGGTGACGCCGAAGGCGAGCGAGGCGTAGTTGCCCCAGTTCTCCTCGGGGACGATGTCGTCGGTGGCGAAGGTGCCGTGCCAGTGGACGTCGACGATGCCGGGGATGATCGTCTTGCCGGTCGCGTCCACGACGTGCGCGCCGGCCGGCACCGCCACCTGGCCGCGCGGCCCCACCGCCTTGATCCGGTTGCGCTCGACGACGATGGCGCCGTCCTCGATCACCTCGTCGCCGCGCATGGTGAGGATCCGCCCGCCGACGAAGACGACCGTGCCGGACGGCGCGTCGGAGGGCACTTCGAAGCCGAGGTCCACGCCTTCGGCGGCCGGCTCGGGGAGCTTTTCCGGCGAGCCCTCGAGGAAGGGGAAGGCGTCGGACAGCGCGCGGGTGAAGAGCTGCGGCCCGAGCGACCAGTGGAGCTTCTTCGAGTCGCCCGACCAGTGGAGGTAGGAGCCGGCGTCGCGGCTCACCTGCTTGACCGGGATGGCGGCGGTCTTGGGGCCGATCTCCACCGTCTGGCCGGTGGGGACGAAGGGCGCGACGTAGACCTGGAAGCGCTCGGTCCAGGCCACCCAGCGGCCGTCCGGCGACACCCGGTACTCGCTCGCGTGCTCACTCTGGAGGTGGGTGCGGTCGTCCTTGCCGTCCAGCCCCACCGAAGCGAGGAGCCGCTTGTTCTCCTCGCCGAAGCGGAGGAGGTAGACGCGGTCGCTCTCGGCGCCGAAGTGCGGGCGCACGCCGTCCTCGGTGATCCGCTCCGGCTTGCCGCCGCCGGCCGCCACCTTGTAGATGCCGGGCTCGCGCGACCAGGCCGGGGTACGCAGGTAGCCGCCGCCGATCTTGGCGTAGACGACCTGCTTGCCGTCCGGCGTGAAGGCGGGGTCGGCGTAGTGCCCCGGCTCGTCGACGATCGCCCGCCCCTCGCCGCCCGCCGTCGACACCACGCGCACCCGTCCCAGCTCGTCGTCGTCCCAGGTCGTGTAGACGATCGAGCGGCCGTCGCGCGAGAAGGCGGGGAAGTACTCGAAGTGGCCGTCCTGGCGGGTGAGCCGGCGCGGCTTGCCGTTCGGCAGGTCGCGCACCCAGAGCCGGCCCAGGGTCTGGAAGACCGCGCGGTCGCCCTTGGGCGAGACCTCCACCCAGCGCAGCATCTTGGTCGCGAACGCGGGCGGCGCCACGGCCTGCGGGAAACGCAGCGCCGGCGTCACCTGCTTCGTCGCGCGGACGTGGAAGGGGATCTCGGTGCAGTGCTTGCTCGCGACGTCCAGGCTGTAGATCTCCCCCTCGGCCCAGAAGACGAGCGACTTCGAGTCGGGCGTCCAGGAGATGCCCGGGTAGACGCCGTGGATCGCCCAGGTCTCCTGCATGTCGCGCTCGAGCTCGTCGTAGATCGGCCACTCCTCGCCCGAGGCGATGTCGTGCAGGTGGAGGACGCTCTTGCCGCGCACGCGGCGGATGAAGGCGAGGAGCTTGCCGTCCGGCGAGGGCGTCGGGCGGATCGAGCCCCCCGCACCGGTGACGAAGGGCGCGGTCTTGCCGGTCTTCCGGTCGAAGCGCTGGATGACGTAGATCTGGGTGTTGGGGTCCTTGTTGTACTCGAAGATCTCGCCGGGCGTGGCGTCGTCGCTGTAGTAGAGGTAGCGGCCGTCGGGGGAGAAGGCGGGCTCGCCGCTGTCCTTCTGCTGCGTGCGGCGCTTGGTGAGCTGGAGGCCCTCGCCGCCGCTGCGGTGGTAGAGCCACATCTCGCCGGCGCCGGCCGAGCGCTGCGAGGTGAAGTGCTTGCGCGCCACGATGTACTCGCCGTCGGGCGACCAGTCGGGGCTGTTGAGGAGGCGGAAGGTCTCCTTGCTGACCTGCTGCGGGTTCTTGCCGTCGCGGTCGGCGATCCAGACGTTGTCGCCGCCCCCCTGGTCGCTGGTGAAGGCGATCTTCTTGCCGTCGGGGCTGTAGCGCGGCTGCTCCTGCCAGGCGATGTCGTTGGTCAGGGCGCGCGCCTCGCCGCCGCCGATCGGCACCGCGTAGAGGTCGCCCAGGAGGTCGAAGACGATCTCCTTGCCGTCGGGCGAGACGTCGAGGCTCATCCAGGTCCCCGTGGTGACGTCGATCGTCACCTCCTCCTTCGGGCCCGGCGGGTTGTTGACGTCCCACTTTTCCTCTTCCTTTTCCTTCTCGGCCTCCTCGCCCGGTTTCTTCTCGCCCGCGAGCGGCTGCTTCTCGACCGGCTCGAACGGCTGCTCCCCTTCGACCGGCGGCCGCTCGCCCGGCTGGGGCGGCCGCTCCCCCTCTTCGATCGGCGGCTTCTCGCCCTCCGCGGGCGGCTTCTCCTCCTGGGAGAGCGCCGCGAGGGGGAGGAGCAGCAGGAGGGTGACGAAGAGGGAGTGGAATCGACGCATTGGGGCTCCTTGGGCGCGCGGCGAAGGGTGCGGCGGGGCGCGCGCGACCGCGGAGCATATCCGCTCAGGGCGCCGGGCCGGCGACGGCGGTGAGCAGGATGACGAGAGCGCGGTCGCTCGCGCCGTCCACCCGCGAAGTGCCGACGACGATCGTCTCGCCGATGTCGAGGCCAAAGGAGGTATTGAGGAGCTCGCGCGGCGGGCGGTCCCGCCCCTTCTCGTCCACCAAGGCCGGCGAGGACCCCTCCTCGCGCAGGCGGAAGCCGTCGACGAAGAGCTGCTTCTCCTCGAGCGCGCCGACGCGGCGGAAACGGAGCTCGGCCTCGTAGGAGGCGCCGCGGTCGCCGACCAGGCGCGCCCGCACCGTGGAGGTAGTGGGGAGCCAGGCGGCGTCGAGCAGGCGGTAGCTCCGGTAGGGGAGGAAGCCGCGCAGATCGTCGAGCGCCTTGCGGGCGCCGGCCGGTAAATCGCCGGGGGGCGCGCCGGCCGCGGCAGTCGCACCCTCGAGGAGGTGGAGCTGGAAGACTTGGGTGGGCGGCGCGGCGTCTTCGCGCGCCAGCGCCTGGACGATCCGCGCGTGGGTGGCGGCGTCGGCCATCACGCCGAGGACCTTCACGCCCTCGCCGGTCATCGTGCTGTTGACCCTGCAGCGCTCCTTCGGCGTGCACTCTTCCCAGGCCAGGAGCTCCGCGGCGTGGAGATCGAGATGCGAGACGAGGTAGCGGTTTTCGTAGAGCGGGGCGTCGGCCCCGCCCTGCGCGGCCGCGGCAGGCATTGCTGCGAGCGCGGCGAGGAGCAGGAGGGCGGCGAGATGCGGGCGGAGCTTGAGCACGGTCGGTCTCCTCTAGGACTCGGACTCTGCGGTGAGCACCCAGATGATCCGGGTGCCTCCGGGGGTGGCGAACTCGATGTGCAGCGGGCGCTCGTCCGCGGCTTCCGCCAAGACAGGCGGGGTGGGGGGGGCGGGTAGAGGCTCTTCGATCGGAGCTCGTGATGGAGGATCCGGCGCGGCGGGCGGGGGCTGCGGCACGGGGGGCGCGGGCTCCGGTGCGACGGCCACCGGGCGCACCACGGCGGCGGCCGCGGGCGGCGCGGCGGCCGGCGTTTCCGGCCTCACCTGAAACACCCAGAGGAAGACGGCGGCGGCGATGCCGGCGGCGGCCGCGGCGAGGGCCGGCGTCGCGAGCCAGGCACGCCGGCCCGCCTTCTCCGCGGCGTGCAGAGCGGTGCGCCGCAGAGCCCAGACCTCCTCGGTCGCCAGCCGGTCGCCGGCCGCCGGGTCGGCGTCCCGGAGGAGCGCGCGCAGCCGCGCGTCGGGATCGGTGCGATGCTCGTCGTTCATGGCTTCTCTCCTTCGCCTCCCAGCAGCGCCGCGGCGAGCTGCTTGCGCGCCGCCGCCAGGTGCCAACGCACCGTCACCCGCGCGATGCCGAGGAGCCGCGCCACCTCCACCACCGGCACCTCCTCGAGCTCGTGCAGCACCACGACCGCCCGGCGGCGGGCGGGAAGGAGCGCGAGGGCGCGCCGCACCGTGGCCCGCGCCACCGCGGCGCCTGCGGGGTCGGGCGTGCCTTGCGGCGGCTCCACCTCGTGGCGCAGGCGCCGGCGGACGGCGAGGCGGCGGTGGCGGTCGCGGCAGAGGTTGACCAGAGTCCGTACCAGCCAGGCCTCGCCGCCGCTCTCCGGCACCGGCACCGCGCCCGGCCGCCGCGCGGCGCGGACGAAGGTCTCCTGCACCAGATCCAGCGCCTCCTCGCGCTCGCCGGCCAGCCGCCGCGCGAGCCGGAAGAGCCGTTCGTGGTGGAGGTCGAAAAGCGCCGCGAGCCGGTCGCGGGCGGGTTCTTCGAGCGGTCGGTCCAAGGTCGCGCAGAGCGGCTGGGACATCAATCGCTCTAAACGCGCCAGGAGAGAAAAGCGTTGGGGGAGCGTTACGGAGCTGCCAGCGCCTCGCGCGCCGCGGCGAGGAGGGCGCGGGCGGAGAGGGGCTCGCCGACCGCGCCGCGCATCCAGGCGTCGGGGGTCAGCCGGCCCTGCCGGGTGACGCGCTCGAACTCGGCGCCGAAGTCTTCGCCGCGCAGCCGGTCGGCGACCTGGAAGGCGATGAGGTGCCCGAGCGGGTAGTCGGGCAGATAGAGGCCGTAGACGATCATGTGCGAGTAGACCGCCAGCACCTCGGCGTCGCGCACCCCGAAGTGCGGCGCGTACCAGCGGTTCCACACCTCGCGCGCGATCCCGAGCACGGCCTGCCTGAGCTCCGCCGGCGTCGCCTCAGGATGCGCGTACATCCAGTTCCAGACCCGCATGTCGACCAGCGCCACGCCGCCGATCTCGTAGGTGTTCCAGAGGGTGGCAAGGGCCTGGGCACGCTGCGCCTCCGGACCTGGGGAGGCGAGACCCAGCAACTCGAGGTCGCGGTTCTGGAAGACGAAGGCCATCGCCTCGGTGAAGGCGTTGTTGGGGACGCCGGCCAGCCACCAGTGGTCGATCGCGTTGAGCGAGAACACCTGCTCGACGTTGTGCCCCAGCTCGTGGATGGCGATGTTGTAGCCCTTGTAGTCCATCCCGCCCTGGGGCACGCGGGTGCGCAGGTGGGCCTTGTCCTCGCGCCGCGCGGCGCCCAGCGCGTGGCCGGCGCCGCGCGCCGGATCGACGACGATGCGCTCGGCGAGCCAGGCCGCCTTCTCCGCCGGGAAGCCGAGGCCGCGCAGCACTTCCGGCAGCTTCGCCTGGAAGGCCTCGACCGTGGCGTAGCGCTCGCGCACCACCTTGTCGAGCTCCGCCTCGGAGTAGCGGCCGCGCGGCTTGAAGCCGGAGTACCAGATGTCGAAGGGCTCGAGCGGGCGCCCCAGGCGCTGCTTGATGAGCGCCGCCAGATCGCGCACCACGGGCGATTCGAGGACCGAGACCAGGAGCGCCTCGACCTCCTTCTCCGGGATCTCGCGCCCGCGCTCGAAGCTGCGCTCGACGTAGGTCGGCGTCGCCGGGCTGTAGGGGTCCTGCTGGCGCGCCGCCTGGAAGACTTCGAGGAGGCGCGCGTAGCGGGTGTCCGGCTCGCGCTCGCGCGCCAGCCGCTCGGGGTCGACCGCCTCGGCGGGGTGGAGCGGCCGGACCGTGTTGGCGAACGGCTCCCAGAGGCGGTCGGCGTTGTCGATCACCGCCAGCGGGATCTCCTGCCGCACGATCCGCTCCATGACCTCGAGGATCGTCCGCTGCTTGGCGAGCCCGGCGGCGGAGGGATCGGCGTAGTGCGAGGCCAGCTCGTCGCGCAGCCCCCAGTGGGTGATGAGCCGCAGGCCCTCAGGGAAGAGGCGCTCGCCCTCCGGGGTCACCAGACGGTCGAGGCGGACGTTGTAGTCGGCGATGTACTGGTCGGCGCGCGTCGTGGCCGCCGTCCACTCCTGGAGGACCGAGGCCGGCATGCGCTCGGAGAAGCGGTCCATCATCCGCGAGCGCGCCCACGCCGCGCGGTCCCAGGCGGGGCCCTGCGCCAGCCGCTCCTCCAGGGAGTGCACCGGGAAGTTGAGGAGGGCCAGGAAGGCGACCTTGGTGCGGTAGAGGTCCTCGTCGACGTGCGCGGCGAGGTCGAGGTTGGCGAGCAGCTCGTCGAGGCGCCGCACCGGGCCGGTGTCGAGGTCGAGCGGGGTCATGATCTCCCGCCGTACCTCGTGCAGGTGCCCGAGCGCCTGCTCCATCACCCGCTCGAGCCGCGCGGCGGCGGCGTCGAGCTCCCCCGGGTCGGCCAAGAAGCTCGCCTCGACGAAGGCAAGGAAGTCCTCGGGCGTGCCGTCCTCGGCCCACCAACGCTGCGCCACCTGCTCGACGCCGCGGCGGACGCGCGCCGCCTGCGCCTCGCCGTGCTTCGCGTTCAGGCGGGCGACGGCCTGCTCGACCGCCGTGGCCGGCAGCGCGGGTTGGGCGTGGACGGGAACGAGGGAGGCGAGGGTCAGCACCGCAACGACGGCAACAAGGGGGAAGGCCGAAGCCTTCCCCCCGATCGTTACCGCTCCGTCCACGGCTCTACGGAATGTTCGCTCCCGCGGCGCAGCCCTGGATCGCGTCCTTCTCGGCGCCGGTGAGGAGGCCCTGCTTCTTGAAGTCGTTCGTGGCCTTGGTCACGCAGCTCACGAAGGCGCCGTGATTGGCGGCGCCCGCGGCGCAGGCGTTGACGGCGTCGGAGATCGTGCAGCCGTCGGCGAAGACGTCGTTGGCGACGCCCGAGTCGCAGCCGTCGATCACCACCGTCGCCGTCGAGCCGAGGCAGGCGTCGCGCCCGTCCGGCACGCCGTCGCCGTCGGAGAACCAGCCGATGTCGGTCATCTCGTCGAGAGTCAGGTCCTCGGGCGGCTGAACGCTGTGGGTCAGGTCGCCGTTGATCGCCGGCTCCATGAGCTGGTTGGGGAAGGCGATCGGGTCCCAGTGCGAGATCGAGGAGCCCGGCTGCACCGGGTTGGGGGCGTTGAGGTGCGCCAGCCCGGTCGTCGCCTCGGTGCCGGCGCGCACGGAGAGGTCGACGCCCAAGGTGACGTTGACCGTGCCGCTCCCGAGTGCCGTCTTGAGAGTGTTGCCGTCCGCCTGCGTCACGCGCGCCGAGGGGATGATGATCGTCGGATCGGCGCCGCCGAGCCCGGCCGGCGGGGAGCCGACGGCGTTGTCGGCCACGATCACTGCCGTGGCGCCGGCGTCCTGCGCATTCTTGACCTTCACGATGAAGCCGCAGGTACCGCGGTCCACCAGCGCGATGTTGCCGGCGACGGCCGCGGCGTTGGTGATCGGCGAGCAGGCGTCGAAGGTGGTGGGCCCCGCGACATCGGCAGGATCGAGTGCCTGCACCAGGTTGCCCGTCGTCCCCGGCGCCGTGATCGGCGGGCCGAACGACGCGGAACCGACGTCGTACGGGCCGAGACCGGCCGGAGAGTTGACGGTGAGCAGCGGCGTGCCGAACGCCAGGACGCCCGGGATGGCGTCGGTGACGTGGAGGCCGTCCCAGACGACCTTGCGCGAGTTGATCGCCGAGGCGACCAGCTCCGCCGTCGTCATCTCGTTCCAGCGCTTGCCGGTCGAGACGTCCACCGTGTATTCGGAGAAGATGTCTTCGAGGCCGAGCGGGCGCGAGCCGGTCGCCTCGGTGACGAAGTTGGCGAAGCCGAGCCCGTGGCCGAACTCGTGGAGCAGCACGGTCACCAGGTCGATGTCGGTGCCGTGGTTGGCGTCGAGACCGAGGTAGAACTTGCGGCCGCCCAGGCAGGTGAGGTCGCCGTTGAGGCGGCTGTTGAAGAAGGCGACGATGTCGTCGGCGCTCGTGCCGTTCGGGCCGGGCGCCAGGTCGCCGCCGGCCAGCTTGTTGGCCAGCGCCACGTGGTACCACATGTCGTCGAACTCACGGCCGGGGAAGTTGGCGAAGATCTGGATGGCGCCCGCGGCGCCGAGGGTGGCGGCGGTCGCCGTGCAGGTCAGCGGGTCGAAGCTCGCCTGCACGTAGATCGTCTCCGGGCTGTCCAGGACGGCGCCCCAGATGTTGGCGGCGTGCTGGAAAGCGATGAGCCGCTGGGCCCCGCGCGTGAGGCCGGGGTTGCCGCCGACCGGGGCGACGGCCGTCGGATCGTTGAACCCCTCGCCGGGGCCGTCCATGTTGACCACCGTGATGGTGGCCGCGGCGAAGGCCGCGCCGGGCAGCAGCGCCAGCGCCAGGAAGAGTGCGAGCAGGCGGGAAGTGCGTGCGTTCGCCATGGTCACTTCACCTCGAGGGCGGCGGCGCCGCCGGCGAGGAAGTTGTCGGCGGCCGCCCGGCCGTCGATGCAGGTGCTCTCGAGGCGGCCGTCCGCGCCGATGCGCACGACGGAGAAGTTGAAGTACTCGCTGTCGACGACCATGCCGACCGTGCCGTCGGCGTACTGCGTGGCGACGGAGCTGCGGGGCTGGAAGAGCCGCGCCAGCTCGCTGGCCAGCGCCCGCGCCTCTTGCGGCGTCGGCTGGCGCAGCCGGCCGGTGCGCGCGTCGATGGCGACCTGCACGCCGCCGACCGGTGCGCTCACGACGTTCTTGGACGGCTCTGCGGCGCTCGCGCCGGGCCCTGCCGCCGCGGCGGCTTCGGCCCCGGCCAGCACCGCCAGCCCGAGCAGGACGGGCCACACAATCCTTCGCCTGTTGCCTTGCTTGTGCATCCTTGAACCTCCGTTGGGGGTAAAGCTCTTCGGCAGCCAGGCCGTCTCTGCGGAGACCCAAGGCTTTGCGCCTCCACCTCGCGATGGATTTGCCTTTTCGGAAGCCTGGGGACTCTATGGCGCGGCTTCGGACGCTGTCAATCGAGCGGGGCTCAGGCGGTCGGCCGCATCGCGCTCGTCACCAGCGGCTCGTCGATGACGAGGCGGTGGGCGCCGCCGTTGGCCTGGACCTCTTCGCGGGAGAAGGGGTCGAACTCGAAGGGCTTGATGATCCGGCCGTAGACCGACTTGAGGGCGCGCGCCCCGATCCGGCTGTGGCGCGAGGCCTCCTCGGCGATCTTCTGCACCGCCTGGTCGGTGACCTCGAGCTCGATGCCGTACTTGCGGAAGAAGTTCTGGGAAGAGCGAAACACGCCGTCCTCGAGCTCGCGGAAGATGCGCGCCAGGATGCCGGCCGTCAGGTCCTCGAGGATGATCGCGTTGTCGAAGCGCGACAGGAACTGCGGCTGCATGCCGTAGGCGAAGAGGTCCTCCTGCTTGAAGTGCTCGCGCAGGGTGAAGTACTCGCGGATCTGGATCTTGCCGTTCTCGTAGACGGTCGTCGTCGGCAGCTTGATGCCGCTCTTGGGCGAGACGACGCGCTGGAAGACCTGGTCGTAGAGATTCTCGAAGGCGCCGGCGCAGAGGAAGAGCATGCGGCCGGTGTCCACCGTCGCCCGCACCGTCTCGGGGAGCTTCTCGCGCAGGACGGTGATCGGCCAGAGGACGCTCTCGCCCTCGATCAGGGTGAGGAGCGCCTGCTGGATGTTGATGCCGGTGACGTAGGGCTTGCCGCCGATGACGCTCGACACCTTGTCGATCTCGTCGAGGCAGACGGTGGCCCGCTCCATGGCGCGGGCGATCTCCTCGGGCGTGGCGTCCTCCCCCAGGATCTGCCGCGCTCGCTCCTCGACGCGGGTGAGGAGGCGCCCCACGTCCACCACCCCCTCCTCGTTGGCGATCGTCGAGGCGTTCATGATCACCAGCACCCGGTAGTCGCGCAGCTCCTCGTGCTCCCGGTACAGCTCCTCGATCGCCCGCATGATCGTCGTCTTGCCGGTGCCGGAGTTGCCGATCAGCAGGAGGTTGCCGTACTTCTCCCCCTGCAGGTGCTTGAAGATCGCCACCGAGACGTAGCGCAGCACCTCCTCCTGGCCGATGACGCGCTGCTGCAGGTTGCGGTAGATGTCGGTCGGTTGCATGGCGG
>DASWHY010000316.1:0-6883 GCA_036397955.1 Thermoanaerobaculia bacterium
CCGCCGTTCCGTCGCCAAGCGATCCCCGCCAACACCCCAGCCCACGGCAACGCGAAAAGCCACGGTAAGAGCCCGTCAAAGCGCCGTACCGACGCCGGCGCCGGCGGCAGCGCCGCGCTGCGGATCGAGTGCAGCCGCGCCGCCGCGGCCGCCGAGCCCGGCTCCGCGGGGCGCACCGCCAGCTCCACCACCGGCGCCGAAGCCAGCCGGTAGCTCGCCGTCTGCGGATCGAAGAACGGCACCTCCGGCAGGTTGAGCGCGTAGCGTCCGGCGCGCTCGGGCACCACCACCCAGCTCCAGGAGCGCCGGCCGCGCACCGTCTCGGCGCGCACCTCCTCCTCCGCCTGCTGCTGCGGCGGGAAGACCTCCAGGTGCCGCCGTTCCGGCAGCTCGGGGGCGCGTACCCCCTGGAGGTTTCCCTCGCCGGCGAGCGTCAAGGTCAGCGTCGCCGCCTCGCCGACCGCCAGCTCCAGCGGCTCCAGCCGTGCCGCGAGCGCCAGCCGCCCGACCGCGCCGGTGAAGCCCGGCGGGGCCGGCGGCAGCGGCCGCACCTCGACCGCCACCGGCGGGCTCGACGCCGTCAGCGGCTCGGGACGCGCCATCGGCGGCCCGAAGAAGCGCCGCTCGATCACCCGCACCATCAGCTCCATCACCGACGGCGCCAGCTCGTGCCGCCCCGGCCGCAGCGCGAAGAGCGCCTTCTTGAAGAGCGCCACGCGGCCGTAGCGCACCCCGTCCACCTCGACCATCTCGGTCGGCAGCCGCTGCGCCAGCGGCAGATCGCGCACCCAGAAGCCGCGGAACTCGGGCAGGCTCTTGGGCTGGATCGCGTCGACGTCGTCGCGGGTGTAGAGGTAAAGCGTGTAGACCGCCTGCTGGCCGGCGTAGGGGTGCTCGGGCGCGACCTCGGCGTCGAGGAAGACGCGCGGCCGGTCGGGCCGGCCGAAGCCCTCGAACGGGTTGCCGCCGAAGAAGCGCTCCCAGGCGTCGCGCGGGCGAGGCTGCACCCGGCGCGGCGCGGCGAGGCCGGCCGGTTCCTCCTGCACCTCGATGAACTGCGCCGGCAGGTCCACCACCTCGCCGCCGATGCGCAGGCGCACGGCGTGGACGGCGGCGCGGCCGGTCGCCACCGGGCGGAGCTGCCAGGCGAGGCGGAGGGAGCGCCCGAGAGAGCCGTTGATCGAGCTCGTCTCGCTCACCTCGTAAGGGCCGGAGGCCAGCTCCAGGTTGTCGAGCTCGAACTCCGGCTGAAAGCGCAGGCGGCCGAAGCCGCTGCGGCGCGCCTCGATCTCGAGGGTGGCGGTCTCGGCGAGGCCGATGCGCTCGGGGGTGAGGCGGATCGAGGTCTCCAAGTCACCGGCGAGGGCGGCGCGCGGCACACAGAAGGCGAGCACAGCAACGAGGACGAACACTGTCATTCCGAGCGCAGCGAGGAATCGGGCGGGGGGACGCTGCCACGAAGGCTCCCCCGCCCGATCCCTCGCTCCGCTCGGGATGACACTGCTCACTGTCACCGTCACCAGTCTGTCCCCCGCAGCGCCTTGCGCCGCGACTGCTTGGCCGCCGTCTCGCGCCGCTGCTGGCGCTCGAGGTTCTCGACCGACTCGAGCAGCGCCGCCGCCTCGCCGGCGCTCATGTCCGGCTGCTCGGCGAAGCGGGGCAGCGGCCGGCTGCCGCCGCGGGCGCCGGCGCCGCCGCGCGGGTCGCCGGGACGGTCCTGCGGCGACCCCTGCGGCCGGTCCTGCGGGCGCTGCTCGCCGCCGGCGCCGGACGGGGAGGGCTGCGGCGGCCGCTGGCGCGGGTTGTCCCGCCGCCGCCCCGGCTCGCGGCTCTGCTGATCGCCGCGCCGGTCGCCGCGCGCGCCCTGGCGCGGCAAGCCGAAGCGCGGCCGCCGCTGCTTGTCTCGCTCGCGCAGCGCGATCTCCAGGTTGTGCTTGGCGTCCTGGTCGCCGGGGGCGAGCCGGAGGGCCTGCTTGTAGGCCTCGACGGCCGCCGCCGGATCGCCGCCGGCGAGGCGGGCGTTGCCGAGGTTGTAGTGGGCGGCCGGCGCGAGCTCGCGCGGCGCGGCTTTCGCCGCCTTTTCGAGCAGTTCCGCGGCGCGCCGCTCCCGCCCGGCCGCGAGCGCCGCGGCGCCGGCGTTGTACTGCGCCCGCGGGTCCTCCGGCGCCAAGCGCAGCGCGGTCTCGGCATAGCGCAGGGCGGCGGCGCCCTCGCCGGCGGCGTGCGCCGCGACCGCCCGCTCCGTCCGCTCGCGCGGGTTGTAGAGCCAGCGTTGTACTCCCGCGGGGAGCTGCGGCCGCCAGCCGAGGTCGGGGAGGGCGGCGGCACCGAGCGCGAAGAGGAGCGGCAACACCTTGACGGTCATGGCGTCGCGTCCTCCGCGGCGAGCGAGCGCGGCGCCGGCGGGCGCCGGAACGGCCGGACGAGCAGGTGGAGCAGGAGCGCCGCGCCGGCCAGCCCCAGCGGCCACTGAAAACGCTCCTCCAGCGTCGAGAGGCTCTGGCTTGCGAGCGCCCGCTTCTCCATGCCCTGGACGCGATCGACGGCCTCGCGCAGGTCGGCGGCGGCGCTGGTCACCCGCCGGTAGCTGCCGCCGGTGGCGTGCGCCAGCTCCTCCAGCGGCTCTTCGTGGAGCCGGCTGATCACCACGGTCCCGTCCGCCTCGCGCTTGAAGTCGCCGCCGGGCGTCGGCACCGGCGCCCCCTCCGGCGTGCCGACCCCGAAGGCGTGCACGACGACGCCGTCGCCGCGCAGCGCCTCGATCGCCCGCTCCAGCCCGCCGCCGTGGTCCTCGCCGTCGGAGAGGACGATCAGCACCCGGTGCTTGCGCTCGCCGGGGGGGTAGAGGCGGCGGGCGGCTTCGAAGCCCGGCGCCAGCTCGGTGCCGGGGACCGGCAGCGAGCCGGGCTCGACGGTGTCGAGGAGGAGGTCGATCACCGCCGCGTCCACGGTGAGCGGCGCCAGCACCATGCCGGTGCCCTCGGTCTGCACCAGCGCCACGCGGTTTCCCGGGAGCTGCTCGACGAGCCGGCGGACCAGGCTCTTCGCCACGTAGAGGCGTGAGGGCGGGACGTCGACCGCCGCCATCGAGAGCGACGAGTCGAGGAGGAAGACGACGTCCACGCCGCGCCGCTCGACCCGCTCCTGGCTCGTCCCCCAGCGCGGGCGGGCGAGCGCGAGGCCGGTTCCCAGCACCGCCAGCGCCAGGGTGACGACCGAGAGCGCGACGCGGCGCGGCCGGTGCGCGGCGAAGAGGCGGTCCCAGAGCCCGCGCGCCGCCCAGGCCGCCGCCGCCGCCAGCCGCCGCCGCCAGGCCCAGCCGGCGGCCAGCGCCGCGGCGGGGGCGAGCAGGGCGAGCCACAGCAGGGAAGGCGCTCCCCAGATCATGGCTCGGCCGTCACCTGCGCGAAGGCACCCGCGAGCGGCAGGAGGAGGAGCCCCAGCGCCGTCCAGACCAGCGGCGGGAAGGCCTCGCGGTAGCGCACGTAGCGCTTGACCTTGAGCGGCGTCCGCTCCAGCCGGTCGATGGCCTGGAAGACGCCGCGCAGGCTCTGCGGGTCGGTGGCGAGGAAGAAGCGGCCGCCGGTGCGCCGGGCGATCGCGGCCAGCAGCTCGGTGTCGACCGGCAGGTGCATCATCCGTCGCTGCACGACGATCGCCCCGGTCAGCGGATCGACGTTGCGCACCGGCACCGGCACCCGGCCCGCGCCCTCGACACCGACGCCGATCGTGTGCACCTTGATCCCCAGCCCCTCGCAGAGCGCGGCCGCCGAGCGCGGGTCGATCTCCCCGGCGTTGTTGACGCCGTCGGTCACCAGCACGACCACCTTGCTGCGCGCCGCGCTGTCCTTGAGCCGCGAGGCGGCGTTGGCCAAGCCGACGCCGATCGCGGTGCCGTCGGGGAGGGTGTCGAGCTCCAGCGAATCGACGATCAGCGCCAGCATCTCGCGGTCCGTGGTGAGCGGCGCGCGGCTCATCGCGGCGCCGGCGAAGACGACGAGGCCGATGCGGTCGGCGGGCCGCCCGGCGACGAACTCCCTGACCACCTGCTTGGCGACGGTCAGCCGGTTGCGCGGCCGGAAGTCCTCGGCCCCCATGCTCCCCGAGAGGTCGAGCACGACCTGGATGTCGATCCCCTCGGTCAGGCTCTCCTCCCAGGCGTAGCCGAGTTGCGGTCGCGCCAGCGCCGCGACCAGGCAGGCGAGGGCGAGGAGGCGGGCGTAGAACGGCAGGTGGAGGCGCCAGGCGCCGCCGGCGCGCGCCGGCAGGCGGCTGTAGGTGAGCGCGCCGAAGGCCGGCCGCCGGTGGTGGAGCCAGGCGAGGAGCGGCAGCCCGAGGAGCGCGAGCAGCCAGAGCGGGTCGGCGAGGTGGGGGAAGGGCTGCATGGCGCTCCCGCTAGGCGGCCTCCCGCGGCGCGGCGGCGCCCTCGGCGGCGGCGGCGAGGTCCGGCGGCCGCAGCTCGCGCTCCAACTCCTCGGCGGTCCCGCGCGCCCGCTCCACGCGCCCTTCGGTCTCTTCGCGACCCACCTCGTGTCGCGCGAACTTCACCAGATCGCAAGCGCGCAGCAGCTCGACCGCCCGCCGCACCAGCGGCGCCGGCAGCCGGCGGGCGAGGAGCTGGCGGTGGATCTCGGTCGTCGTCCGCTCGAGCGCCGGGAAACCGGCCGCCCGCCCGAGATAGCGCCGCAAGGCCTGCGACAGCCGCGTGTGAACGCGCAGCGACGAGCCCTCCGTCGCGAGCCGCTCCAGCTCCCCCAGCAGCTCGGGAAGCGGCTCGAGCGCCGGCGCCGCCTCGGCCGCTTCGCTCTCGCGGCGGCTCCAGGCGTAGAGAGCGATGGCGCCCGCCAGCAGCAGGCCCCCGACCGCCAGGCTCCACCAGAACGCCTCCCCGATCGGCAGCCCCCGCGGCGGCTTCTCCGGCTTGGGCTCCGGCGTCTCGTTCCCGGGAGGCAGCACCGACCGCACCTCGATCGCCACCCCCTCCGGCGTCCGCACCCGCACCGTCCCCCCCGCCAGCGGCACCACCACCTCCACCGGCGGCAGCACCAACCCCCCCGGCGCGAACCCCGTCAACACCAACCGCTGCCGCCAACCGTTCCCCACCCGCTCCGGCTCCCCAGCCTCCAGTACCTCCGCCGTTCCCCACCCCCGCCCCCACCCAGGAAACCGCGGCGATCCCACCAACCCTTCAGCCCCTACGAGCATCAGCTCCGCCGTCACCCGATCCCCGACAGTGATCGTCTCGGGAAAGAGCCTCACGTCCACCCGCGGCCCCGCCGTTTGTCCCCAAGCCGCCACCGACAAGAAGCTCAGGTAGACAACGGCCGCGCATCGGCGCAAGCCGGTCCCCAGGTCCCGCAGGTCTCTGAGCACCGGGCGCTCCCTTCCGCTCCCCCTAGCAAGCCGCAGTGAGGCGCCGCAGCCACGAACGTGTTTGCCGGCACGGTCCCACTGGACCAGCACGCGAAGCGCGGACATCAAGGGAGCGCACGGCGCGCAGGAGAGCCTGCGGGGCCCCACACCGGCCCGCCCGACGACGCGCGCCGTTAGTTTCTTCGCCATCACCGCTGCAGCCTCCGACGCCGCTGCTCGAAGAACGTCAACAGC
Organism: Thermoanaerobaculia bacterium; assembly: GCA_036397955.1. Lineage (GTDB taxonomy): Bacteria > Acidobacteriota > Thermoanaerobaculia > Multivoradales > UBA5704 > DASUNQ01. Next base: position 5,608 of record DASWHY010000316.1, read on the forward strand.
GTCGGCAGATACGGCCGGTCCGTCCGCAGCTCCAGATGGTCCACGCCCAGCCGCCGAAGGAGCTGCCGCAGCTCCGCCCGCTCGCGCTGCCTCCGCACCCCATGCTCCCTCCCCAGCCGTCTCCCCGACACCACCCCCCACCGCCCAGTCTCCGCATCCCGCAACACCACCGGCCCCACCGCCGGCAACTCCAAATCTCTCGGGTCCACCACCTCCACCACGATCAAATCGTGCCGAGCCGCCGCCGACTTCAACGCCGAAGGGCAAGCCGCCCCGACGAAGTCCGACACCACGAAGAGCACCGACCGCCGGTGCAGCGCCGACAGCACCGCCCCCAGCCCCGCCTCCAGGTCCGTGCCCCCGTGCGCCGGCCGGTCGAGCAGCTCGCGCACCAGCCGCAGCACGTGCGTGCGCCGCCGCCGCGGCGGCAGGAACAGCTCCAGCCGGTCCGAGATCAGCGCCGCGCCCACCCGGTCCTGGTTGCGCACCGCCGCGAAGGCGACGAGCGCCGAGACCTCCGCCGCCAGCTCGCGCTTCAAGATCGCGCGCGAGCCGAACGACAGGCTCCCCGAGACGTCGATCGCCAGGAACACCGTCAGGTCGCGCTCCTCGACGTACTGCTTGACGAAGGGCTCTCCCATCCGCGCCGTGACGTTCCAGTCGATCGAGCGGACGTCGTCCCCCGGCTGGTAGGGGCGCACCTCGGCGAACTCCATGCCGCGCCCCTTGAAGACCGAGTGGTAGTCGCCGGCGACCCCCTGGTCGACGAGCCGGTTGGTGGCGATCTCGATCCGCCGCACCTTGCCCATCAGGTCGGCGGGGAGGCGGCGGGCGGCCGCCTTCGTGCGGGCTTGCGCGCTCGGGGGGGCCGGCTGCCGGCGGACGAGGCGACCGAGGGCCTCCAGCATCGCGGACGTCCTAGGGGACGGGAATGCGGTCGAGCAGGCGGGCGACGAGGTCGTCGGAGGTGATCTCCTCGGCCTCCGCCTCGTAGGTGGGGATCAGCCGGTGGCGGAGGACGTCGGCCGCGACCTCCTTGACGTCCTCCGGGATGACGTAGCCGCGGCCGCGCACCAGCGCCATCGCCTTGGCGGCGCGCGCCAGGAAGAGCGTGCCGCGCGGCGAGGCGCCGAAGGAGATGAGCGCCGCGACCTCGCCCAAGCCGGCGGCGCGCGGGTCGCGCGTCGCGCCGACCAGGTCGAGCACGTAGCCGCGGAGCTTGGCGTCGAGATAGACCGCGTCGGCGGCGCGGCGCAGGGCGAAGAGGCGCTCGGCG
>DASWHY010000317.1:0-1927 GCA_036397955.1 Thermoanaerobaculia bacterium
TCCGCCTCGGCGGCGGGCGACGAGGATCCGTGCGCCACGATCGACGTCCTCGTCGCCCACACGCCGGCGGCGGTGGCGCAGTCGGGGGGCGTCGACGCGCTCGTCGATCTCGCCATCCTGGAGACCAACGCCTCCTACGCCAACAGCGGCATCCGCCCGCGGCTGCGGCTGGTCGGACGGGTGGCGACCGACTACGTCGAGTCGGGGAGCATGGAGACCGACGTGGCGCGCCTGGCGAATCCGTCGGACGGCTTCCTCGACGAGATCCCGCCGCTGCGCGACGCGCGCAACGCCGACCTCGCGGTGCTGGTCACCGGCAACGGCGACTTCTGCGGCATCGCCGCCGACATCGACGTCGGCGCCGACCGCGCCTACGCCTTGGTCGGCCAGAACTGCGCCACCGGCTACTACTCGTTCGGCCACGAGGTCGGCCACCTGCAGGGGGCGCGGCACGACCCCGACGCCGACCCCGAGCCGACCTTCGCCCACGGCTTCTTCTCGCTCGCCAACCGCAGGCGCACGGTGATGTCGTACAACTGCCCGCCGGGCTGCACGCGGGTGGATTTCTGGTCGTCGCCGGCGACGGTGGTCGAGGGGGTGACGATGGGCAGCGCCGCCGACAACGACAACGTGCGCAAGCTCAACGATCGCGCCTGCGCCGTCGCCGCCTTCCGCCAGGCGCCGGGCGGCGGCCCCTCGACCCCGACGCCGCTGCCGACGCCGATCGCGCCGGAGTCGTCGACGCGCCCGGCGCCGGCGGCGTCGACCTGGAGCCTCCTCGCGCTCCTCGCCGCGGCGCCCCTCGCCCTGCGGAGGCCGGCGCGCGCGTGAAGCCCGCGAGCCGCGCCCTCGCCGCCGTCGCCCTCGTCGCGGCGGCGTCGCTGCCGCTCTACCGCGGCGGCGCGGAGCTCCCCGCGCTCGCTCCGATCCAGCACGGCTTCGCTGCAGCGACGGCGGGCGCCCTCGCGGTCGCCGGCACCGAAGTCGAACGAAACGGTGTCGTGCTCCGCCACGCGCGCGGCTTCGCGATCGAGGTCACCGCCGCCTGCACGGCCTGGCCGCACGCCGCGCTCTGGCTCGCCGCGCTGGCCGGCCTCGCCCCCGGCCGCCGCCGCGCCGCGCGCGCCGCGGCGGCGGGGCTGGCGATTCTCGCCGCCGTGAACGTCCTCCGCCTCGCCGCCGTCTTCGCAATCGGTGCGCGCTGGCCCGCCTCGTTCGACGTCGCGCACGGCGTCGCCGGCGAGCTCCTCCTCGCCGCGACGCTCGTCGCCCTCTGGCGCCTCGCGCCGCGCGGCGAGCTCGCGGCCGCTCCATCCTCCACGCTCTCCCCGGGCACGGCATGAGCGAAGCGGGCGGGGAGGGGAGAGCCATGAGTCCGGAGCCTCCAGGCACCACCGCCGGCCCGAGCTCCCCCTTCAATGAAAGCCTTTCGCAGTCAAAGAAAGAAGAAAACAAAGAACCGCGGTGGCGCCGACGCCTGCGCGCGTCGTTCCTCTGGCTCCTCTTCCACCGCTTCCACCTCGCGCTCGCGCTTCTTTTCCTCTTCTTCCCCGCGCTCGCGCGCGGGCCGCTCGCGTCGATGGCGGCGAACCTCTTCGTCCTCACCTTCCGCGAGCAGCTCGCGGTGGGCCTGCTGGCGATCCTCCTCGGCGAGGCGCTGGTCGTCGTCACCTGGATGTCGACCCGCACCGGTCCGCTCCGGCTCTGGCCGGGGACGGGACGAACGCCGCAGGCCGGCGAGGACCCCGACGCCCCCGCTCCCGGCTCGCCGGAGGACGCCATCCGGCTCGGCTACCGCGAGTTCCGCGGCGCCTTCCGCCGCGCCTGGGGGACGTCGCGGCGTCTCGCGCGCCACATGCCGGCGCTGCTGCCGTGGCTCGGCCTCGCCCTCGCCGCGCCGACGGCGTGGCTGACGCCGGTGGAGGCG
>DASWHY010000318.1:0-15057 GCA_036397955.1 Thermoanaerobaculia bacterium
GTCGTAGAGCTTCCAGAGGCGCTCCCGCTCGCGGAGCCAGCGCTCGGGCTCGTCCTCGAAGAGAACGCGACCGTCCCGCACCACCTCGAACCCGAGCACGGGGCTGGTCTCGGGGCTGACCAGGACGAGGTGGACTTCGGCGCCGACGAGCTCTTCCAGCTCCCGGTGCCACCGCAGCCGCTCTCGGGGTGGCGTCGGCGGCGCCCATACAGCCAGGTCCCAATCGCTGCCGGCGGCGGCCTTCCCCGTCACCCGCGATCCGAAGAGGACGCAAAGCCGAGCCCCCTTCTCGCGGCACCAGGAGGCGAGGCGCGAGGTCAGCTCGGCGTCGAGCTCGCGGCGCGGCGCGGTGGAGGACATGGCCTGGCATCTTAAGCTCTCGTCCCGAGCGGCGCCACTAAAATGGCCCTCCATGCCACGCCGTCTGCCATCCACCCTCCTCGCGGCGGTGCCGCTCCTCGTCGCCTGCCGCGACCTGCCGCCGAACCTCGACTCGCGGGGGACGACGATCGTCTGCCTCGGCGACTCGATCACCGCCGGGGTGGGCGCCGACGGTGCGCCGACCTATCCCGACCTCCTGGCGCAGCGTCTCGACGTCGACGTGGTCAACGCCGGCTACCCCGGCGCCACCGCCGCGGACCTCCTGGCGCGGCTCCCCGAGGCGCTGGCGCACGACCCCTGGCTGGTGATCGTCGAAGCGGGGGGCAACGACATGCTGCGGCGGGTGCCGGTCGGGGAGACGGAGGCGGCGGTGCGCGGGCTCGTCCAGGGCGTGCTGGCGGCGGGCGCGGTGCCGATGCTGGTCGAGATCCGGGCCCCCTTCGGCGGCCTCGGCGACCTCTTCGTGCGCCTCGGCGACGAGTACGACGTGCCGGTGGTCGAGGACGTGCTGCCCGAGATCCTGCTCGACCGGCGGCTCAAGAGCGACGAGATCCACCCCAACGCCGCCGGCTACGAGCGGCTCGCGGCGGCGGTCGCCGACGAGGTGGAGCCGTTGCTGGAAGCGCGGCGATGAAGGACGAGGAGAGCGGCATCGCCGGGCCGCTGCAGCGCGGCGGGCACTGGCTCTGGGAGGCGCGGGGCGCCGGTGCCCGCGCGCTCTTCGCCGGCGCCGGGCCCGCCGGCGCGCAAGAGGAGGTGCTGGCGCGGGTGGCGGGCCGGGCGCTACCCCTCGCCTGGGCGAAGCAGGTCCACTCGGCGACCGTCCTGCCCGCCGCCGCCGGCGCCTGCGGTGAAGGGGACGCGCTGGTGAGCGGCGAGCCCGGCCTGGCGCTGGCGGTGGCGACCGCCGACTGCGTGCCGGTGCTCCTCGCCGGGCCGGAAGGGGTGGCGGCGGTCCACGCCGGCTGGCGCGGGCTGGCCGCCGGCGTGCTGCCCGCGGCGGTCCGCGCCGCCACGCCGGCGCCCGAGCGCTGGACCGCCTGGATCGGCCCGGCGATCGGCGCCTGCTGCTACGAGGTAGGCGACGAGGTGGCGGAGCGCGTTGTGGCCGCGAGCGCTCCCGAGGTCGCCACGCAGGGTCCTGCGGGGCGCCCCCACCTGGACCTCCCCGGCGCCGCCCTCCGCCAGCTCGCCGCCGCCGGCGTCGGCACGATCCACCTCCTGCCCCACTGCACCCGCTGCGACGCCGAGCGCCTCGCCAGCTTCCGCCGCGACGGCCAGGCCGCCGGCCGCAACTACGCCTTCGTCTGGCGCGAGCCCGCGGCTTGAGCGGCGCCTGGAGGTCCCCGCTCGCACCGGCCGTGGTGATGGTCAAGACACCCCTCTTCGCCCGCGGCGGCAACGCCGCGCGCCTCGCCGCGAGCGGCCGGCGCGTCGCGCGCACGGTGGCGCCGGCCGCCGCCGAGCACGAGCGCACCCTCGCCGCGGTGCTGGCGGCGCTCGCACGCCACGGCGTCGACCCGCTCGTCACCGGCATCGCGCCGGAGGCGGCCGCACGACGCGGCCTGACCCGGGCGCGGCTGGTGATCAGCGTCGGCGGCGACGGCACCCTGCTCGCGGCGTCGCACCACGTGAGCACGGCGGCGCTCCTCGGCGTCAACTCCGCGCCGCGTGACAGCGTCGGCCACTTCGCGCTGGCGCGCCGCGCGACGATCGCGCGCGTGCTCGACGCCATCGCGGCCGGGCGCCTGCGACCTTTCGCCGTGGCGCGTATCCGGACCCTGCTCGACGGCGCCGACCTCGGCACGCTCGCGCTCAACGACGTCCTCGTCACCCACCGGCACCCCGGCGCGACCAGCCGCTACCTGCTGCGCCGCGGACGCGTCGCCGAGGAGCAGCGGTCCTCGGGCCTCTGGATCGCCACCGCCGCGGGCTCCACCGGCGGCATCCGCTCCTCGGGCGGCACCGTCGTGCCCCTGCGCTCGCGGCGGCTGCAGTTCCGCGCCCGCGAGCTCTACCGCCGCCCGGGCGTCGGGCATCGCCTGGCGAGCGGCTTCATCCCTCCCGGCGAGAGCCTCGTCGTCGAGTCGCAGATGGAGGCGGGTTGGCTCTTCGTCGACGGCTCGCGCATCGGCCATCGCTTCGTCTTCGGCGCGCGCGCCGAGCTGCGCGCCGCGCCCGAGCCGCTGCGCCTGTACGCCGACCCGGCGCGCTGGGCGGCCACGGCATGAACCGCGGTTGGCGCCGCCGGCGGCTCGGTCCGCTCGTCCTGCCCGCACTGGTCCTGGCCGGAGTCGCCGTCTTCGTGCGCCAGGAGCGCGACGAGAACGCGCGGCGCGCGCAGGAAGACGCGGCCGAGGAGGCGGCGCAACGCGCCGAGCGGCTGCAGGTCTTCGCTCGCGGCTCCTTCGACCCGGTCCTCGAGCTCTGCCGGGCCGGCTGGCGCGACGAGCTCAACGTCCACCACGAGCCCTCCGCCCTCGCTTGGACGCGCCGGAGCCTCGACGGCTACTTCCTGGACGGCACCGACCTCCGCTCGTGGCGCCAGCTCCGCTGCGACGCGAACGGCGTGCGGCGCGGCCCCCGGGTGGCCCATCCCCTGCTCACACCCCTCGCCGAGGCGACCCCCGAGACAGGGTCGGAATCCGCCGCCGCAGACGACGAGGCCTGGCGGCTCGCGCTCGAGCGGCTGTCCGCCGCGCCTCGCGACCCGCGGGAGCTCGGCGTCGAGCTCGCGCGCCATCCGCTCACCGGTGCCGTGATCTCACGCCGCTGGCGCGGCGTCGAGGGCGGCGCCGGCGCGTCTCTGGAACCCGCCGGCACGCCGCCGTTCGCCCTGCTCATCGCCGAGCCGGACTTCCCCTTCGCACCCGGCGCGGCGCCGCCGCCCCTGCGCTCCCTGCCCAGGGTTCGCTGGCTCGAGCAACCCGACGCCGCCTTCGACGTCGTCGAGAGGGCGCTGCCCGCCGGCGCCCGCATCGTCGAGCTCACCTTCGGCGAGGACGAGATCGATCTCACCGTCGAGTCGCCCACCCCGGCGTTCGACGGCGATCCGCCCGCGCCCTACGGCGACATGGGCTTCGACGAGTACGGCATCGCCGAGATGAGCTGGTGGTACCCGCGGACGGAGCCCGGGTTCGGCTGCCCCACGGGAGAGTCGCTGGCGGACGTGCGCGCCGGCTACGCGGCCGCCAGGGCGCGGGTGCGCGGCCCGCTCATCAGGGCCTGGTACTCGTGCAGCCCCGCCTACAGCGACGGCCGCCGCGGGGTCTGGCACCTGGTGGACGACCAGACGGGGGACTGACGGCGGGGGTCGCGCTGCCGCCCGCTAGGAGGCGCGGCGGCGGAAGCCGCGCGGGTCGCGGCCGAAAGCGCGGAGCTGGCCGCAGGCGGCGGAGACGTCGTCACCGCGGCGCCGGCGGACGGTGGCGATCAGGCCGCGCCGGCGCAGCCGCTCCTGGAAAGCCTCGACCCGCTCCGGCGCGGGCGGCACGAGCGCGGGATCGAGCACCGGGTCCGGGTTCATCGGGATCAGGTTGACCTTGGCGCGGAAGCTCCCGATCAGGCGCGCCACGGCGTCGGCGTCCGCCGGCGCGTCGTTGAGGTCCTTGACCAGCAGGTACTCGAAGGTGAGCTTGCGCCCGCTCTCCAGCGGGTAGCGGCGCAGCGCTCCGAGCAGGTCGCGCAACGGCCAGGTGCGGTTGAGCGGCATCAGCCGGCTGCGGCGCTCGTCGTCCGGGGCGTGCAGCGAGACGGCGAGGTTCGGCCGCCGCTCCCAGAGCGCCATCGCCTCGATGCCCGGCACCACGCCGGCCGTCGAGACGGTGATGCGGCGGAGCGAGATCGAGCGGCCCAGCAGCTCGAGCGCCTCGTGCACCGCCCCGAGGTTCAGCAGCGGCTCCCCCATCCCCATGAAGACCAGGTTGAGGCGGTCGCTCGCATGCCCGCGATCGCGCTGGATGGCGCGCACCTGGGCCACGATCTCCCCCGCTCCGAGGTCCCGCCCCGCCCCCCAGTAGCCGGTGACGCAGAAGGTGCAGGCCAGGGCGCAGCCGGCCTGGCTCGAGAGGCAGAGCGTGCGGCGCTCGCGGTCGGGGATGTCCACCGCCTCGACGGTGGTGCCGTCGGCGAGGCGCAGCAGGTACTTGCAGGTGGTGTCACGCGACAGCTCGCGCGAGACGACGGCCGGCGGCGCGATCGCGAAATGTTCGGCGAGCCGCGCGCGCAGCTCCTTGGGCAGCTCGGTGATCTCCTCCCAGCCGCCGGCGCCGCGGGCGTGCAGCGCCTCCCAGAGCTGCGCCGCGCGGAACGGGCGGTCCACGTGCGGCGCCAGCGCCGCGGCCAGCTCGGCGCGCGAGAGACGGAGGAGGTCCATGACGGCTACAACGTGCGGCGGGAGCGGCGGAGGTGGCGCGTGGGGTCGATGCCGATCGAGCGCAGGAAAGAGAGGTCGCGGCCGTCGATCTGGAAGTTGGGCTCGCCGCGCTGCGCGGCACCGCGGTGGGCGGCGGCCGGGGTCTCGGCCGGGCCCTGCGGCGTCAGCGCCAGCGGCTCGCCGTCGGCGCCTTCGCGCTTGCAGTCCACGAGGAGGTAGAGCGAGTAGCCCTCCTCGCGAATCTTCCGCAGCGTGCGGCTCACCTCGCTCGACTCGGAAATCGCCTCCGAGAGCGCGCGCCGCAGATCGCGGAGCATGTGATGCAGCTTGTCGTTCAGGCGACGCCTCCTACCGACGTGCGAGCGGTCGACGCGGGCGATTATGGCCAAGGGTCCGGGGGGTGTCAAACCACGCGCAACCCCCGAAACAGAGGCGTTTCCACGGGAATCTTTGAGTGCTAGCCTTGTGCGTTGCACGAGACCGCGAGCCCTCCCTTCGACCCGGCGCTGGCGGCCTGGATCGCGGCGCTCGGCGAGCGCCTCGTCGCCGCCGCGCCGCTCGCCGGCGACGTCTCGCCGCGCCGCTACACCCGCCTCCAGCTCGCGGCCGGCCGCAGCGCGATCCTCGCCAACTATCCCGACGAGGTGCGGGCCGTCCTGCCGCGATTCGCCGCCACGACGCGGCTTCTCGCCGGCGCCGGCGTGCGCGTGCCGCGCGTCCTGGCGCTCGCCGAGGAGCGGGGGTGGATGCTGCTCGAAGACCTCGGCCCGGCGACCCTCGCCGATTGGCGCGGCCGCCCCTGGAGCGAGCTGGCGCGCTGGTTCGCGGCAGGGCGCGCCGCGGCGGCGCGGATCGCGACGCTGCCGGCGGCGGGCGTGCGCGACCTCAACCCGCCGCTCGGCCGCGAGCTCCTCGAGCGCGAGCTGGAGCAGACCTGGCGCCTCCACCTGGCGCCGCGGGGCCTGGCCGGCGACGCGGCGCTCGCCGCGGCGCTGGAGCGGGCGCTGACGGCGCTCTGCGCGGCGCTCGCCGCGGAGACGCCCGTCCCCTGCCACCGCGACTTCATGGCGCGCAACCTGATGCCGCTGCCGGCGGAGCCGAGCCTCGCGGTCCTCGACCACCAGGACCTGCGCCTGGGGCCGCCGGCCTACGACCTCGCCTCGCTGCTCAACGACACGCTCTTCCCGCCGCCGGAGCTGGAGGAGGAGTTGGTCGCGGCGGCGCTGCCGGCGGCGGCGGAACGGCTGAGCTACCACCGCGCCGCGGCGCAGCGGACGCTCAAGGCCGTCGGCACCTACGTCGCCTTCGCCGAGCGCGGCGCGCCGCGCCATCTGCCGCTCGTGCCGCCGACGCTCGCCCGCGCCCTCGCTCACTTCGCGCGCACCCCCGAGGGGGCGCCGCTCGCGCCGCGCCTGGCGCCGCTCTGGGCCCCGGCCGCGCCGGCGGCGCCGGCGTGATCTGCTACACTGTGAAACTCACCAGCGGAAGGAACGACCCATGCCGCACCTCGGCGTAACAGAGCTCGTCATCCTGTTCCTGATCGTCATCGTGCTGTTCGGCGCCACCCGCCTGCCGCAGATCGGCCGCGGGCTGGGCGAGGGGATCCGCAACTTCAAGAAGGGGGTGCGGACCGGCGACGAGGAGGACCGCGCCGCCGATAAGGACGTCCGTCCTTAACGGAGGGCGGCCTTCGTCGCCGCGGTCACGCGCGACGGCAGGAACGGGTCCTCCGCCCGCATGACCGCCTCCTCCACCCGCCGCCGGCTCTCCTCGTAGCGTCCCATCACCCGCGCCACGTAGCGTCGCGTCTCGCGGAACGGCGGGATGCCGCCGTAGCGCGCCACCACCGCCGGGCCCGCGTTGTAGGCGGCGAGCGCCAGCGACAGGTCGCCGTCGTAGAGGTCGAGGAGCGCGGCGAGGTAGCGGCAGCCGGAGTCGAGGTTCTCCTGCGGGTCGTGGAGGTCGGCGCGGCCGTAGCGCGCGGCGGTGGTCGGCAGTACCTGCATGAGGCCGACGGCGCCGCGCGGCGAGATCGCGCGCGGCGAGAATCGCGATTCCACCTTGACGACCGCCGCCACCAGCAGCGGGTCCAGACGGTGCCGCTCGGCGGCGGCGCCGATCGAGACGCCGTAAGGGAGGTTCTCAAGGAGCCGGCGCGCCGCCCGCTCGGCGGCGTCCTCGACCGCGAAGAGCGCCATGCGCCGCGCCGGCGCGCCGAGCGCGCCCGCCAGGTCGGCAGGGGTGACGACCGAGGTGGCGCGGCGCGCGCCGGCCGGGGCGAGCCAGGCGTCGAAGGCGGCGAGCGACGGCAGCGCCGGGCCGGACGCCAGGACCGGCGGCTCGGGGCGGCTCGATGGGGCGGGTTGGATGGCGAGAAGGAACAGCGGCGTGGCAATCATCGCCACGCGCCCGAATGGCACGCATCTTCCTGGCACGTTGCAGCCCTCCAAAAGGCACAGGCCACCCGGACGGCTGGGTGGTACACGAACTCCTGTCCGGAGAGCAGAGCGAAATCCGTGCCAGCGGGAGGCGCTTAGACCAGGGTGCGGCGGCGCAGGCGGGCGCCTCGCGGGGGGCGCGGCAGGTCGTAGTCCCGCTCCTCGATCCCGAGGTCGGTGACCTTGTTGCGCAGGGTGTTGCGGTGCACGCCGAGGCAGCGGGCGGAGCGGCAGAAGTTGCCGTCGTTCGAGCGCAGCGAGGCGACGATGAATTGGCGCTCGAATTCGCGGCGCGCCTGTTCGAGGGTCACTCCACGGCGGACCAGCTCGTCCACGATCTGGTGCAAACGCCCATTGAGTGTCTCGGCCACGTCCGGTCCTCGTCGAAGAGCGGCTGAAGGGAACCGGCAGAAGGTATCACAGGGCTACTTCGGCTCCAAGCGGTCGCCGGCGAAGATCGGGTAGCGCGACTCGATGATCTTGGCCACCGAGCTGCGCGCGTGCACCGAGAGCACCGCCACCTCGCCGAGCACGATCGGCGGCATGCCGGGGACGCGGTTCATGCGGTAGACGGTGAAGACGTCCCCCGGCGTCAGGTCGGCGTCGCTCCCCCCTTCGATGAAGACCACGTGGTCCTGACCCAGCGAGTACATCTCATCGTCCCCCATCAGCACCACGCGCGCGCCGGCCAGTTGCTCCTCCGAGCTCGGGTAGTTGACCGGACGCCCCGCGGTGCGCCGCCCGAGCGGCACCGGCTCCTCCTCGAAGGGGATCAGCCGCGCGCCGACCAGGACCGCCGGGTCGCAGGTGTGGACGACCTCGGCGATCGCCGACTCCTCTTGGACGGACAGCACCCGCACCCTGCCGGTATAGCGGTAGAGGCGCCCCACCGTCTCGCGGCTCACCGGGTGCCGCACCGTGTCGGCGGGCAGCACGACGGTGAAGACCTCGCCCGGACGCAGGCCGCCGGCCTGACCGCCGTCGAGGTAGACGACGTCGCCGGTCGAGAGGCCGTACTTGACCGAGCCGATCGGCCCGAAGGTGCCGACGCGCCGCGGCCGCTGGCCCCAGAGGTCGGGGTCGAGCGAGTCGTACTCGGAGCCGACGATGCTGAAGCGGAAGTCCTGGTCGAGCTCGCCGATGAAGCCGCTGCAGTAGATGTCGCTCTCGGCGCCGAGCGGCGCCGGCGCCGCGGCCGCCGCGCCGGCCGAGAGGACGCCGCCGGTGTCGGCGGTTTCCTCGGCCGGGGCCTCCTCGACGAGCGGCTCGCCGAGCTCGGTCAGGTCCTGGACCGGCGAAACTTCGATGCCGAGGACCAGGGGGTCGCCGGGGTAGATCCAGTGCGCGTCGAGGATGTACTGGTTGCGCTCCCAGAGCTGCGGCCAGAGGTACGGGTCGCGGTAGAAACGAGCGGCCAAGTCCCAGAGCGTGTCGCCGCGCTGGATGACGTGGACGTCGGGGCCCGGCTCGACCTGCGGCGGGTACCAGGCGGTCCAGTGGTCGCCGACCCAGTGCAGCTCCTCGGGAGGCCGGTCGGCCGCGGCCAGCGGCAGCGCGGCCAGGGTCGCGATGGCGAAGAGGACGACGGGGAACCGCGCGCTCATCGAGGTCCCTCCAAGACGCACAGCGAGCACGGTGGATCGTGGCGAGCTGGACGCCTTATAGGCAAGTCGCTATGGATGCACGGTACAACCGCTACCCGCTAGTGTCAACCTTTCGCGGCAAAAGTTCAAGTGCTACTTGAACTTTGCTTCGCGGTGCGCGGCGGCTTGCCGGCGCTAGCGGAGCTTGGCGCGGCGCTCCTCGGCGACGGCCGCGGCGGCGGTCCCGGGGAAGCGCTTGAGGACCTCGGCGTAGGTGACGCGCGCCCCCTCGCGGTCGCCGAGCGCCTCGAGCGACTGCCCCGCCTTGAGCAGGGCGTCCGAGACCTTGTTGCCGTCGGGGTAGCGCTCGACGGTCTCGCGGAAGGCGGCGAGGGCGCCGCGGTGGTCGCCGCGGGCGTAACGGCACTCGCCGATCCAGTACTGGGCGTTGTCGGCTAGCTCGCTCGCCGGGCTGCCCTGAAGGAAGCGCTGGAAGCTGGTCTCGGCGTCCACGAAGTGCCCCTGATGGTAGAGCGCGTAGCCGCGGTCGTAGAGCGCCTGGGACGCGGGGCCGGGCGCGCCTTCGACCGCGGCGGGCGGCGGTGCGGCGCGCACCGGCGGCGGGGCGGTCGCAACGGGCGCGCGCTGAGGTGCGTCCTCGATCTCGAGATCGCTCTCCTCGAACTCCGGCACCCGCTGCGGCCGCACCGGCGCCGGCTCCTCGCCGATCTCCTCGGCCGGCGCGGGCGGCGTGACGCGCGCGCGCGGCTCCTCCGCGCGGGCGGTCGGCCGCGCCGGCGCCGGGGCGGGCGCGCTCGTGCCGGGCGCCTGCCGCCGCACCGCCGGCTCGCCGCGCCGCACGCCCACCTGCGCCTCGAGCTCGGCCACCTGCTGGCGCAGCCGCGCCAGCTCGACCTCGGAGACCGCGGCCTTCCGCTGCAGCTCGATCACCCGCGCCTTGAGCTCGCGGAGCTCCTGCGCGGTCGCGTCGCCGTCCTGGCGCACCGGCAGGCTCGAGCAACCGCCGGCGAGGACGGTGGTGAGGACGAGGACGGGGGTCAGCGCGGAGCGTCTCATCAGCTCGCCTTCTGCGTCAGCTCGGGAACGCGGTCGTTGTAGGGGCTGTCGGGGAACTCGCTCTTCAGGCGCTCGAAGGTCTCGCGCGAGGCGTCCACCTGGTCGCTCTCGCGGTACGCCAGGCCGAGGTGGTAGATCACCTTGTCGCGCTCCGGGTACTCGGGGTAGCTGTCGAGCAGGAAGCGGAAGCGCTCGACCGCCCCCACCGGCCGGCCGTAGCGGAGGTAGAAGCGGCCGACGACGAACTCGTGCTCGGCCAAGTTGGCGCGCACCACCTCGATCTGCTGCTTGGCCTGCGCCGCGTACTCGCTCGTTGGGTGGAGGCGGACGAGCTCCTGATAGGCCTCCAGCGCCTTACGCGTCACCGCCTGGTCGCGGTCCGGCTTCTCCATCCGCTTGGCCAGGCTGTTGGCGATCTGGAACTGGACGTAGGCCGCCTGCTCGCTGGTGGGGAAGCGGTTCAGGTAGTCGCGGTACTTGGCCTCGGCCTGCACGAAGTTCGAGGAGCCGCCTTCGAGGTAGTAGGTGTCGGCCGCGAGCAGCAGCGCGGTGCGGCCGGCCACCGAGTTGGGCTCGGCCTCGAAGGCGTGCTCGAAGTAGGGGCGGGCGCGGGCGTATTTCTCGCGCGCCAGGAGCTCCTTGCCGGTGGCCAGCGACTCTTCGGCCGCGAGCTTCAGGATCGGGTCGTCGGCCGGGGCGCTCTTGCAGCCGGGGAGGGCCGCGAGCGCGGCGAAAGCGAGCGCCAGGAGCGCCGCCGCGGGGGTAAGGGTTCGTCTCATACGGTCTCCGACCGGGCGCGCTGCCGCAACTCGGCCATAGCCTGCAACGGATCCGGGGCGGCGAAGATGCCCGAGCCGACCACCGCCACCTCCACCCCGGCCGCGACGGCTTGCCGGATGTTACCCCGGTCGAGCCCGCCGTCCATGGCGATCTCGACCCGGGCGGCCCGCGCCCGCGCCAGGGCGACCAAGCGCCGCGCCTTGTCGAGGGCGTAGGGGAGGAAGGCCTGGCCGGCGAACCCGGGGTTGACCGACATCAGGAGGACGAAGTCGAGAGCGGGCAGGACGTCGGCCAGCAGCTCGACCGGGGTCGCCGGGTTGAGCGCCACGCCGGCGCGCGCGCCGCCGTCCTTGATGCGCTGGAGCTGGCGGTCGAGGTGGGCCGTGGCTTCCCAGTGCACCGCCACCCGCGCCGCCCCGGCCGCCAGGTAGGCGTCGAGCAGCCGCTCGGGCTCCTCGACCATGAGGTGGACGTCGAGCGGCAGCCGCGTGCGGCGGGCGAGCGCCTGGACGACCGGGATGCCGAAGGTCAGGTTGGGGACGAAGCGGCCGTCCATGACGTCGACGTGGACGAGGTCGGCGCCCCCCGCTTCGCAGAGGCGCAGGGCGCCGGCCAGGTCCGCCAGGTCGGCGGCGAGGATCGACGGCGCGAGCTGCATCGAGCTAGCGCGCCCCTTCGGGCTCGGCGGTGCCGGTCGTCGCCGGCGGCGGCGCCGCGCCGGGCGCTTCGGGCGGGAACGGGCCCGGGTCGTCGAGCAGCCCGGCGGCGGTGGCGACGGTCAGCGACACCGCGTCGCGCCGGGTCACTGGGTGCCCCGGCAGCGGGAACTGGCGGAGGACGGTCCCCGCCGCCACCCCCTCGTAGCGCTCGTAGCGCACGCTCCCCAGGCGGAACCCCTGGCGCGCGAAAAAGGGGGCGATCTGCTCGTAGCGGCGGTAGACCAGGTCGGGCATCAGGAACTGCTCGCCCGGCGACGGCAGGGCGAGGATGAGGTCGACGCGGCTCTGCGGCCGCGCCGTCGCCCCCGGCGGCGGGTGCTGGGCGACGACGGTGCCGGGGGCGCGGCGCGCCTCGAAGGCAGCGATGGTGCGGCCGACGACGAGCCCCACGGCGTTCAAGGTGACCTGCGCCGCCGGCACGCCGCGGCCGGCCAGGGTCGGCACCTCGATCCGCTGCGGCCCCAGGGAGTAGGTGACCTCGACGCCGCTCCCGCGCTTGACCCAGGTGTTGGGGCCGGGGCTCTGTAGGAGCACGGACCCGACCGGCACCTCGCTGTCGTAGCGGCCGCTCCCCTCGCCGGCGCGCAGGCGGAGCCCCTGGTCGGCCAGGGTGCGCGCGGCCTCGGCGCGCGCCATGCCGCGCAGGCTCGGCACGCGCGTCGCGCCGCTGCGCACGAAGAGGCTGAACGAGATGTAGGCGGCGAGCAGGAAGACGGCCCCGACCACCGCCGCATAGGCCAGCAGGGCGAGCGCCCGCAGCAGCTTCCGCAGCACCCGAGGGAGCATAGCAGGAGGCGCTGGCTAGAATGCCCGCCCCATGCCGCCGCGCCGCCGCCGCCAGCACCCGCCGCTCGGCGCGCACCTCTCGGTCGCCGGCGGGCTGGTCAAGGCGTTCGCGCACGGCGCGGAGTTGGAGTGCGAGGCGGCGCAGATCTTCGTCAAGAACGCCAGCCGCTGGCAGGGGCGGACGCTCGCCGACGAGGAGGCCGCCGCCTTCCGCGCCGCGCACGCGGCGAGCCGCGTCGGGCCGGTGGTGGCGCACGCCAGCTACCTGATCAACCTCGCGGCCTCCGACTCGCTGGTGCTCGCGCGCTCGCGGGCGGCGCTCGCCGACGAGCTGCGGCGCTGCGCGCGGCTGGGGATCGGCGGGTTGGTGGTCCACCCCGGCGCGCACCTGGGATGCGGCGCCGCGGCGGGCGTGGCGCGGGTGGCGGCATCGCTCGACGCGGTGCTCGGGCCGCTCCTCGCGGAGCTGCCGGAGCTGGCGACCCGCGTCCTGCTCGAGAACACCGCCGGCCAGGGGAGCTGCCTCGGCTGCACGCTCGATGAGCTGGCGGCGATCCGCCGCGGCACGGCGCACCCCGAGCGCGTTGGCTTCTGCCTCGATACCTGCCACGCCTTCGCGGCCGGCTACGCGGTGCACGAGGCGAGGGGCTACGGCGAGTTCGTCGCGGAGGTCGAGGAGGTTCTGGGGCTCGCCGCGGTCGGCTGCTTCCACTTGAACGACTCGGTGCGTCCCTTCGGCTCGCGGCGCGACCGCCACGCCCACATCGGCGAAGGCGAGATCGGCCTCGAGCCCTTCGCCCGCTTCCTCCACGACCGCCGTCTCTTCGCGATCCCGATGCTCCTCGAGACCGAGCCCGGCCTCGGCCTCGAAGGCCACCGCCGCGACCTGGAGAAGCTGCGCGGGCTGCTGTGACCTAGAACGGACCGGCGGCGGCGTAGATGACCCAGACCCCGATGCCGAGCGCACCCAGCCCGACCAGCGTCTCGAGCGTGTTGTGCGCGCTGCCGAGCAGTCCGGCGGTGTGCCGCAGGGGCAGCGAGATCACCGCCGACAGCGCCGCCATGCCGAGGACGGCGCCGGCGCTGAAGCAGGCGATATAGAGCAGGCTCACGGCCGGCGAGGTGAGGGTCGAGGCGACCAGCAGCAGCAACGCCGCCGAGCCGGCGAGACCGTGCATCATGCCGACCCCGACGGCGCGCCAGGGGAGGCGTTCGGCGTGGACGTGCCGGTGGTGCTCGGGGTCGTGCGCCTCCTCGGCCGCGTGGCGGTGCGCATGCAGGTGGACGGTGCCGTCGTCGTGCCGGTGCAAGTGCACGTGCACGCGGCGCTGGACGACGCGGCGCAGCACTCCCCAGCCGAGCACGATCAGCAGCACTCCGATCCCCGCCTCCAGCAGGCGGGCGGCCGCCGCCGGCACCGCCAGCCGGAACAGCAGGCAGACGCCGCCGACGGCGAGCAGCACGACGCCGTGGCCGGCGCCCCAGGCGGCCCCCTGCAGCACGGTGCGGCCGATGCTCTTGTGCCGCGTCGCCAGCGCCGCCACCGCCGCCAGGTGGTCGGCCTCCAGCGCGTGGCGCAGGCCGAGCAGGATGCCGAGCAGCAGGAACGAGGTCATTGCCGGTGTGGACGGCGGAACACTGCGATTGTAAGCGCCCCCAGGTGTGGGTTGGACGTTCGGAGGCCCGGAGCAAACGGACCAGCGCTCTCAGCAAGCGTACGAACGGCCGGTGCAAACGTACTGCAGCTCGGGGTGAACGTACCGACGGCCGGTACAAATGGACTGCGGCTCGGGGTGAACGTACTTACGACCGGTACAAACGTACTGCAGCTCGGTGCAAACGTCCGGAGGGGTTGGGCAAGCGTACTCTTGACCGGGACAAACGTACTCTGGCGCGGGACGTACGTACTCTCGAAGAGTACGCTTGCCCAGGGCTCGTTCCCCTTTGCCCCAGAGGTCTCCCCACTTGCCCGACGGTTCTTCCCGCTTGCTCCGCGGAGCTTCCCGCTTGCCGGGGAGTGCTTCCCGCTTGCTCCGAAGTGCTTCCCGCTTGCCGGGGGATGCTTCGCGCTTGCCCCGCGGTGCTTCCCGCTCGCCTCGGCCGTCGGTCCTTCACCTACCAGGCCTGGAGACCAAGCCGGGCTGCTCTGAGCGAGAATAGGAGCTATGACGCAGGCAACCAGCCACCGCTACATCGTCCGCGACGATCAGATCTTGGGTGGTGAGCCGATCGTCGAGGGGACGCGCACGCCGGTGCGCGCCGTCGTCGCGATCTGGCGGCAGGGAGTGCCGCCGGAGGAGATCCCCGTCCGTCTGCCGCACTTGAAGCTGGCGCAGGTCTTCGACGCCCTCAGCTACTACAGCGATCACCAGGCCGAGATCACCGCCGCGATCGAGCGGAACCGCATCCCCGACGAGCTCATCGATCCGCTGCTGCGCTTGCTCAACCAGACCACCGCCGATGAGATGAGGAACCAGCTCCGCTACTTGTAACTCGGTCAGTTCACCCAGCGATCGACCAGCCGGTTGATGACGCTCTTGGGGTAGCTCGCGGTCGGCGAGGGCTGGCTCTTGAGCAGCTTGAGCACCTGGGCCAGCGCGTCCGCGACGGCGGGGGCCGGGTTGGCGTGCCAGAGGATCCGCTGGCGGCGGCTGACCAGGAAGAGCGCCGGGGCGGGTTGCCGGCCCTCCTCGGCGGCGACGCCGTAGGCGGCGGAGAAGTTGCGGTCGTCGTGGAGCAGCGGGAAGAGCAGCTTGCGCTCGGCCTGAAGGGCCTTCAGCGCGTCGAGCGGCAGGGGCGAGACGGCGAGCACCCGGCAGGTCAGCGGCGCCAGGTCGTCGAGGCCGCGGTTGAGCGCGTCGAGGTCGCGCCGCACCTCGTCGCTGCCGGCGTCGGCGAAGAAGTAGAGGAGCTGCGTG
>DASWHY010000319.1:0-5257 GCA_036397955.1 Thermoanaerobaculia bacterium
CGCCCGGCCGGCGTTGGCCCTCGCCGACCCGCCGGCCCCCGGCGCCGCGAAAGCACTTTCCGCGGGCGCGCCAGGCCGCCGCGGCGCGCCCGCCGAGCGCGCCGGGGTCTTCGCCGCCCTGCAGGCCCTGCCGCCGCTGCCCTACGCGCGCGGCGAAGGGCGGGCCGTGGTCCGGCACCTCGGCCGGGGGAGCGTGCTGCGCGTCGGCGAGGAGGCCTCGGAAGAGTTCTTGAAGCGCGGCGGCGGCGGCTTCGGCCTGCTGCACTTTGCGGCGCACGCGCTCCTCGACGACGAGCGGCCGGAGCGCTCCGGCGTGCTCCTCGCGCCGGGAGCGCGTGGCGAGGACGGCCTGCTGCAGGCGCGCGAGATCGTGGAGCTGGACCTCGCGGGCGACACGGTCGTGCTCGCCTCCTGCCGCAGCGCCTCCGGGCGCGTGCTGCGCGGCGAAGGGGTCATGGGGCTGGCGCGCGCCTTTTTCCAGGCCGGGGCGCACGCGGTGGTGGCGAGCCTCTGGCCGCTGCGCGACGACGAGGCCGAGGCGCTCTTCTCGAGCTTCTACCGGCATTTGGGGAGGGGGGAGAGCCTCGCCGCGGCGCTGCGCGCCGCGCAGACCGAGCGCATCCGCGCCGGTGCGCCCGCCGCGGCCTGGGCGGGGCTGGTGGTGCTCGGCGACGGCGAGCTGGTGCCGGCGCGGCCGCGGCCGGCGCAGCGGTGGATCGCCGCGGCCGTCTTCGCCGCCGTCGCGGCGGGCGCCGCCGTCTACGCGACGCGCCGGCGGCCGGGGGGCGGGACGGTGTAGGATAGTGGCGCTCGCCCAAGCGTAGAAAGGACGTCGATGCGCCCACGGCTCCTTCCCCTCCTCCTGCTCGGGTCCGCCGCCGCGCTCCCCGCCGCCGCCGACGACGTCTTCCTCATCAACGGGAACTCCTTCGAAGGGGTGCTCGCCGAGGTCACCGCGACGCAGGTGCGCATCCGCATGCCGGGCGGCGAGCTCAGCCTGCCGCGGAGCGCCGTGGCGCGCGTCGAGAAGGGGGAGGCGCCGTTCGCGGAGTTCCTGGCGCGGGAGAAGGCGCTGCGGCGCGATCCCGACGCGACCGCGGCCGACTGGGTGGAGCTGGCGCGCTGGGCGAAGGCGCAGGGGCTGGCGACGGCGACGCGCGAGGCGGCCCTCCAGGCGGCCCGGCTCGATCCGCAGCTCGACGCCCTGGAGCCGCTGCTGCGCGAGCTGGGCTACGTCTACGACCGCGAGCTGGCGCGGTGGATCCCTTACGCCGAGTCGATGCGGCGGCGCGGCTTCGTCGAGTCGGGCGGCGCCTGGATCACCCGCGCCGAGCACGACGAGCGGCTGCGGGCGCGCGAGCGCGAGGAAATGGAGCGCCACCGCCGGCGCGCGGAGGTGACGGAAGCGGTACGCGCCGCCCGCACCGACCGCTTGCTGGCGCTCGCCGAGGTGCAGCTCGCGCGCGAGCTGCTGGAGCCGCGGCCGGTGGTGGTGGCGCTGCCGGTCGCCATCGGCTGGCCGATCCTCGTCCTGCCCGGCGTCTTCCCGCCGCCCGCCGACGGCCGGCCCGACCCCGGCGACGGCCGCCCCGTCCTCGTTCCCCGCCCCGACCCGCGCTTCCCGCCGCGCGACGGCCGCTCGAGCCGCCTCCCCCACCAGCCCGGCAGCCTCATCCCCGGCGACTACCAGCCGATCTCAATCGCTCCAAAGTCCGAGTAGGTCCTCTCAGCTCACACCCCGAAATACCGCGCGTCCGGATGGTGGAAGACGAGCGCCGAGACGCTCGCTTCGGGGTCCATCATGTCGCCTTCGGTGAGCTCGACGCCGATCTCTTCGGGGCCGAGGGCGGCGAAGAGCTGGCGCTGGAAGGCGAGGTCGGGGCAGGCCGGGTAGCCGAAGCTGTAGCGCTTGCCGCGGTAGCGGGCGGCGAGCTTCTGCTGCAGCGACAGCTCGGGCGGGTCGGGGAAGCCCCACTCCCTCCGCAGCCGCGCGTGCAGCCACTCGGCGGCGGCCTCGGCGGTCTCGAGCGCCAGCGCCGCGAAGGCGTGGCTCTTCAGGTACTCGCCCGCCGCCTTCCAGCGTTCGACCCGCTCCCGCACGCCATGCCCGGCGGTGGTGACGAAGAGGGCGACGTGATCGCCGGGCAGGACGTAGTCGGTCAGGCACAGCCCGCCGTTGCGCGCCTGGCGCGGCAGCTCCCAGGCCGCCGCCCGCCGGCCGCTCGCGGGGTCGAAGAGGGTGAGGCGGTCGCCCTCCGCCGCGGCGGGGAGGAAGCGCCAGACGGCCCGCGCCCGCATCGCCCCTTCGCGCGCGAGCTGCTGCAGCTCGGCGACGACCGCCCGGAGCTTGGCGAGCTTGGGGTCGCCTTCGGCTTCGAGCTTCGCGATCACGCCCTTCAGGCCCAGGTGCTTGCCGTAGACCATCTGCGGGTTGAGGTACTCCCAGACCGCGTCGAGGTCCAGCTCCTCGGCGTGCCGCTCGAGGTCGGGGGGCGGCGGGGCGGCGAGGTCTCGCCGCACTGCCGGCGCGCCGGCCGCCGCCTCCCCTTCCACCCCCGCCCCCTCGCCGACCGCCGCCGCCGGCTCGGCGTCGGCGGCGATCAGCTCCGCCACCTCCTGCTCGAGCTCCGGCCGCGCCGCGCCGTCGAGGAGGCGCTCGACGAGTTTCAGGCCGTGCATCGCGTCCTTGGCGTAGGTACAGAGGCCGCCGTAGGCCTGCGCGATCTTGCGGTGGGTGAAGCGGCGGGTGAGGGCGGCGCCACCGACCAGGAGCGGCGTGTCGATTCCCACCGCCGAGAGGTCGCCGGCGGTGAGCACCATCTGCTGCGCGCTCTTGACCAGCAGCCCCGAGAGGCCGATGACGTCCGGCCGGTGCTCGCGCGCCGCCTCGATCAACCGCTCGGACGGCACCTTGATCCCCAGGTTCACCACCGTGAAGCCGTTGTTGGAGAGCACGATGTCCACCAGGTTCTTGCCGATGTCGTGGACGTCCCCCTTGACCGTGGCGAGGAGCACCTTGCCGCGCGTCGAGCTGCCGGCCTTCTCCATGTGCGGCTCGAGGTAGGAAACCGCGGCCTTCATCACCTCGGCGCTCTGCAGCACCTCGGCGACGATGAGCTGGTTGGCGTTGAACAAGCGCCCCACCTCGCTCATCCCCGCCATCAGCGGGCCGTTGATGACCTCGAGCGGCGTCGGCCAGCGCGGGTCGACCAGCGCCTGCGCCAGGTCGTCCTCGAGCCCCACCTTGCTCCCCTCGACCACGGCGCGCGCCAAGCGCTCGGCGAGCGGCAGCTCGGCCCGCGGCTTCGTCGCCGCCGCGATGCGGCCGCGGAAGTGGGCGGTGAAGGCCTCGACCGCCCGCTCCCCGGCCCCCACGTCCCCCACCGGCAGGAAGATCAGCGCCTCGGCGAGCGCGCGCTCTTCCTCCGGGACGTCGGCGTAGCGGGCGAGGCGCTCGGAGTTGACGATCGCGGCGTCGAGCCCGGCTTTCGTGCAGTGGTAGAGGAAGACCGAGTTGAGCACCTCGCGCCCGGCCGGCGGCAGGCCGAAGCTGACGTTCGAGACGCCGAGGATCGTCCGCGTCTCCGGGAACTCCTCCTTGAGCCGCCGCACACCCTCGATCGTCTGCCCGGCCGAGCCCAGGTAGTTCTCGTCGCCGGTGCCGCAGGGGAAGACCAGCGCGTCCCACCAGATGTCCTCGGCACGGAGGCCGAAGTCTTCGGTCAAGAGGCGCAAGCTGCGGCGCGCCACCTCGAGCTTGCGCTCGACGGTGACCGCCATCCCCTGCTCGTCGATGGCGCCGACGACGACCGCCGCGCCGTAGCGCCGCGCCAGCGGCACCACCCGCTCGAAGCGCGCGAGGCCGTCCTCCAGGTTGATGGAGTTGAGCACCGCCTTCCCCTGGCAGTAGGTGAGCGACCGCTCCATGACCGCGGCGTCGGTGGTGTCGATCATGATCGGCGCCTTGACGACGCGCACCAGCCGGTCGAGGAAGGCCTCGGCGTCGGCGCGCTCGTCGCGGTCGGGGTCCTGGAGGCAGACGTCCAGCACCTGCCCGCCGGCGCGCACCTGCGCGCGCGCCACCTCCGCCGCCCCCTCCCAGTCGCCGGCCGCGATCAGCCGCTTGAACTGCCGGCTGCCGAGGACGTTGGTCCGCTCGCCGACCAGGAGCGGCCGGTTGTCGGCGGTGAGCTCGACCGCCTCGAGGCCGGCGATGAGGGCACGCTGGTGGTCCGGCACCGGCCGCGGCCGCCGCCCGCGCGCGAGCGCGGCGAGCGCCGCGACGTGCGCCGCCGTCGTGCCGCAGCAGCCGCCGACCAAGTTGAGCCAGCCGGCGTCGAGGAAGCGGCCGAGGACGTGCGCGATCTCCTCCGGTCCTTCGTTGTAGCGCCCGTCCTCGTCCGGCAGACCGGCGTTCGGCACGCAGGCGACGCGGGTGCGCGCCAGCCCGGCGAGCGTCCGGATGTGGTCGGTCATGCGCTCCGGGCCGGTGGCGCAGTTGAGGCCCACGTAGAGGAGATCGGCGTGGAGGAGCGAAACGGCGAGCGCTTCGGCGTCCTGGCCGCCGAGCATCGTGCCGGTCGCCTCGATCGTCGCCGAAACCGCCACCGGCAACTGCCAGCCGGCCTGCGCGAACGCCGTCTCGATCCCGAGCAGGCCGGCCTTCACGTTGCGCGTGTCCTGCTGGGTCTCGAGCAGCAGGTAGTCGGCGCCGCCGGCCATCAGCCCGAGCGCCTGGACGCGGAAGTGCTCCTGGAGTTCCTCGAAGGTGACGCCGCCGGTGACCGAGATGGCCTTGGTCGTCGGGCCCATCGAGCCGCAGACGAAGCGCGGCTTCTCCGGGCTCTCCCAGCGGGCGCAGGCGGTGCGGGCGATGGCGGCGGCGGCGCGGTTGAGCGCGAAGGCGCGGTCGGCCAGGCCGTACTCGGCGAGCACCAATGGCGTGCCGCCGAAGGAGTTGGTCTCGACGATGTCGGCGCCGGCCGCGAGGTAGCCCTCGTGGACGCGGTCCACGACGTCCGGACGCGTGGCGCAGAGGTTCTCGTTGCACCCCTCGAGGTCAGGCCCGCCGAAGTCCTCGGCGGTGAGCGACTCCGCCTGGAGCGCGGTGCCGGTGGCGCCGTCGAGCACCAGGACGCGCTCCTCGAGCGCCAACAAGAGGCGCGCGGCGCGCTCGTCGAGGTCGGCGGGGCGGGATGGGATCGGCACGTCCATGCTCGGGCTCCTCGTGCGGGCCATAAACGAAAACCCGCCTCGC
>DASWHY010000320.1:0-22969 GCA_036397955.1 Thermoanaerobaculia bacterium
CCCACCTCGCTGTACCACTTCGATACCCGCCCGGTCAGCAGCAGCGCCTCGAACCGCGAATCGAAGTCCCGCGCCAGCTTCATGAAGGCGTAGCGCAGCAGGCGGGCCTGCCGCTCGGCGAGGGCGGCGGGCGCCGTCGCCTGCTCGGGGGCGTCGAGTGTCGCCATCGGGGCGCGAAGTCTAGCAGCGCCCGTGACGACGGGCGGGCTCAGCGCCTGAGGACGACGACCAGGACCAGGACGATCAGCACCAGGACCAGGAGGACCCAGAGAAGGATCGTGAGCCGGCGGCAGCACCGTGCGAACAGCGATCCGTCCCCCTCCGTGCCGGCGCCGTCTGGCGGCGCGTTCGGGTCGCGGACGGTGACCGAGCAGTCCGCGGACACCGCCAGCGCGCCGACGGTGACCAGGCGCGGGCCGAAGCGGGCGTCGGCGGGGATCGCCAGCGCCAGCTCGACCTTGCCGGAAGCGTCCGTGTGCCCGCTCCCCACCTCGTCGGCGCCGAGCAGCAGATGGACGTCGCGGTCGGGCAGCAGGCCGGAGGCGAACACCGTCGCCGTGTCGCCCCGGTCGACGGTCCCCGGCTCCGTGCGGCACTGCGGGAAGACGGGGAGGTCGAAGCGCATCCCCGGGGACAGCGCGCGGTCGAGGGTGCCGCTCGCCGCGTCGACGACGACGTACTCGACCCGGAAGGCGGTCGCCGTCGGGAAAACGAGCACGCCCGCGGGGACGCTGACGCGGACGAGCTGGGCGACGGGGAAACGCAGGAAGCCGCCGCCGCCGTCCGGGTCGGTGTTCCGCAGGTCCATGGGGAAATCGGGGATCGCCTCGAGCGTCTCCAGGACGGCGGTGATCCCCTTGGGGTCCAGGTTCTGGAATTGGCCCGTCCGCGAGTCGAAGCGGCGCGCGACGACGCTCTCGACCCGCAGCCCGCGGACGCGCACGCTGACGGCGAACTCGGCCCCCGCGAACTCGGTGGGCACGGCGGCGGCCGACCCGCGGCCGCCGGTCTCGGCGTTGCCGTCGAGGTCCAGCAGGAAGTGGAAGTCGACGACGGCCAGGCTGCCGGGCGGGAACGGGCGCCGCGTGGTGACCGTGAGGATCGAGCTCGCGCGGCTCGCGTCACTGGCGGCGGCGAAGTCGGCGATGTCGATGTGCTCGAAGGGCGGGGGGACCTCGCCGATCGGGTCCACGCGCGCGGCGACGAGCGGCGGCGTCACCGGGTCCACGATGCGGTCGGGCATGTTGACCAGCACGTGGTTGCGCATCTGGTTGGACTGGGCGGCGGTGAAGTGGCCCGAGGACGGCGCGCCGACGCCGATGAACGACAGGTTCGGGTTGCCGGGCGACCCGGTGTCGTGCCAGCAGTAGGACATGGTGTTGTCGCTGTCGCACAGCGTGCCGGGGCCGGCGCCGGGAAAGGGCGCGGCGGGGTCGTCGCCGTCGTCGAGGAACCCGTCCATGTCGTCGTCGATGCCGTCGCCGTGCTGCAGCGTGAAGGCGTGGCCGAACTCGTGGCCGACGAGCTGGGTCTCGAAAAGCGTGAAGTCCGGTCCCGGCGGCAGGTACTGCGAGGCGTCGTCCATCACCCCGCCGAACTGGCCGAGCCCGGGCGACGCGATGCCGTGCACCGGGAACTGGATGGCGTTGGAGGTCACGTCGTTGGCGTTGACCCCGGTGACGCCCTGCACGGCGGGATAGCCGATGTTGTAGGTGTTCGGGGGCTGCCGGATGAGGTCCAGGTACTTGATCCGGTTGGGCACCGCGAGCAGGGGGTCGCCAACGTCGGCCCCATTGACGTTGCCGACGACCGTCCCGGAGGTCTGGATGAGCAGGGTGTCCCCGGCGTCCACGCTGTTGTTGCCGTTCTCGTCGCGGTAGATCCGCTCCCCGATGTCGAAGTTGCCGTCGGCGTCGAGGTCCACGAACCGCACGTCGCCCGGCACCGCGTGCAGCGCCGCGCCGTCGTGGCCGAGGTCGACGACTCCGACCGTGGCGACGCTCGTGCTCAGGAGCGTGTCCTGGCCGGCGTTGACGACGCTGTTGTTGCTCTGCTCGAAGTAGAGCGAGTCGCCCATCGTCCAGGCCCGCCGGCACATGGTGATGGCGTCCGTGGTCTCGCCGGTATCGACCTCGAGGTTCCCGCCCGAGCCGCTGGGGTCGCGGATGATCGGGAAGCTCTGCGGTCCGTTTTTGATGTCCGCCGTCGCGCCGGCGCGGAAGGACATGTCGGCGAACGGGATGTAGATGGCGTCGGTGGGGCGCTCGTGGCGCCGCCAGAGCACGTCGTCCGTGGTGGCCTCGTTGACGGTCGCCGGGTTGTCCATCGAGGGCGCGCCCTCGACGCCGCACCAGCGCACCGGGATCCAGATCCGATTGCCCGCGGAGGCGGCGAAGGAGAAGCAGAGCAAAGCGAGGCAGGTGATGAGGGAGGCCGGAGGGCGGGAACTGCGTCGGCGCATCGCCATGGGTTTATTTCCTTTTCTTCGACTATACCTGGGCTTTCTGCAGGCTGCGAATGGCCTTCTCGAAGCGGCGGCGCTGGCGGTTCTCGGGGTCCATCTGGAGGAGGATCTTCAAGGCCAGCTCGGCGCTGCGCCAGTCGCCGCCTTCGAGGAAGCCTTCGATCTGGCGCTCGCCGCCTGCGATGCCCTGGCGACGCTTGGCCTCGGACTCCAGGCGGTCGGCCTCGGCGAACATCACCGCCGGGCGGGAGTGGCCGGGGAGCTCCTCGCCGAGGTCGTGGGCGACGTCGCGCGCCGCGAACCAGTCGCCTGCCGCCACCGCCTGCTGGAAGCGCGCCTCGTAGACCTGCACCCGCGCCTGCTGCTCGGCGCGGGCCTGCGCCGTCGCGAGCTGCTCGCGGTAGCCCTCCAGGGTGACGCGCGACAGGCCGAGCGCCGCGAGCGACTCCAGCTCGCGCTCCGCCTCCTCCAGCCGCCCGGCGTCGAGGTCCTCCTCGAGCCGCGCCGCCCGCCGCCCGAGCTCCCGGTGCTCGCGCTGGTCGCGCTCGGCGGTCTCGATCTCGGCGCGGAAGGCGGCGGCCGTACCCCCCTCGCGGTCGAGGCGGGCGATCGAGTCGGCCTCGCGCCGGGCGGCGCGGAAGTCGCCGCGGCCGAGGGCGGCGCGGGCGGCGGCCAGCGCGCCGTCGAGCCGCCGCTCCTGCTGCGCCTCGGCGCCGGCCGAGGCGAGCGCGGTTTCGAACTCCGCCCGCCGCGGGTGGTCGGGGGCGAGCTCGAGCAGGGTCTCGAAGGCCAGCCGCGCCAGCGGCATCTGGTGCTTCTTGAGATAGGTGTCGAGCATGCGCTCGCTCGTGGCCAGCCGCTCCGCCCGCGTCCGCCGCTCGTCCTCGGCGGCGAGCTGCTGCTTGACCCGATCGAGCCCCAGGCTCCGCGGGTTGGCGGCCTCGAGCTCCGCCACCATCGCCCGCGCCTCCTCGAGGCGGCCGGCGGCGAGCGCCTCCTCGGCCCGCACCGCCGCCTCGGAGACCTCGCGCGTGCGGGTGGCCGCGCGCTCGATCTGCGCCAGCAGCTCCATCCGCTCCTCGCGCGTCAGCTCGCTCGAGCTGCGCGGGCGCGCCGGCGGGAGCTGCGTCGCGGCGGCCGGGCGCGGCGCCGCCGGCGGGCGCCGCAGCGCCTCCAGAATCGGCACCTCCTGGGTCTCGTGCGCCTGGAGGCCGTGCGCCACCCGCTCGAGGGCGAGGATGAAGGAGACCGCGTCCGGGTAGCGCCTGTCGCGGTCGCGCGCCAGCGCCCGGCGCACCACCCGGTCGAGGTCCTCGGGGATCTCGATCTTCGGGTTCCGCCCCACCATCGGTAGCGGGTCCTCGGAGAGCCGCTTGAAGATGAAGCCGGCCTGGTTCTCGGAGTGGAAGGGCGGCAGGCCGGTCGTCATCTCGTAGAGCACCAGCGCCAGCGAGTAGAGGTCGCTCCGGCGGTCGAGCTCGGCGCCGGTCGTCGTCCCCGCCTGCTCGGGCGAGCAGTACTGGAGCTTGCCCATGAACATCCCCACCTGCGTGATCTCGAACCCCCCGGAGTCGTGCGCCGTCAGGTTCTTGGCCAGGCCGAGGTCGATGATCTTGATCCGCAGCTGGCCGCGCCGGTCGCGCGTCAGCATCAGGTTGTCGGGGCTCAAGTCGCGGTGGATGACGCCGGTGGCGTGGATCGCTTCGAGGCCGCGCAGCGCCTGGATCGCGAGCTGGATCGCGGCCGGCACCCCGAACGGCCCCTCCTTGCGCAGCCGGTCGCCCACGTCCTGCCCCTCGATGTACTCCCAGACGGTGTAGAAGCTGCCGTCGGCCAGGCGCGAGTAGTCGTAGAGGATGGCGACGTTCGGGTGCTTGATCTGGGTGGCGAGGCGGGCCTCGCGCAGGAAGCGCTTCTGCGCCGAGGGGTCGGCGGCGAGGTCCTGGCGCAGGATCTTGACCACCCG
This sequence comes from Thermoanaerobaculia bacterium, assembly GCA_036397955.1. Taxonomy (GTDB): domain Bacteria; phylum Acidobacteriota; class Thermoanaerobaculia; order Multivoradales; family UBA5704; genus DASUNQ01. The sequence continues at coordinate 4,431 of DASWHY010000320.1, forward strand.
CAGCTCCTGCAGGTGGATGTGGCGCACGAGGTGGACCTCCCCCATGCCGCCGCCCCCCAGGCGCTGGACGATCTCGTACTTGCCTTCGAGGACGGTCCCAGGCTCGCGCGGAGTCAACCTCACCCCCTAAGGAACGGCTGGATTGTAGCCGCGGTCGCGGCAGGGTGGGCGTGCAGCGGCTTGCCCGAGGGGCGTGCCGCTGCGTGATATAACGCCGCGCGATGCGCAGAGCCGCCGTCCTCGTGCTTCTGGCCGTCCTGGCGGTCCCCCTCGTGGGTTGGCTGGGGGCTGTGGGTCTCGACTGCGGCGATTGCGGCGACGTTTCCTGCGCCGCCGATTGCTGCACCTGCCCGTGCTGCCCGATCCAGGCCGCTACGCCCACGGAACCGGTGCTCGCCCCGAGCCTGGCCGCCGCTGCCGCGCGGTCGTCCACCTCTGCGGCTCCGCGCTCCGCCGAGCCCATTGGCGTCTTCCACGTCCCGAAGCCCGCCTGACCCTCCTGCCTCCGTCCTAGCCGTCCAGTTTCCGGCGCGCGGCCCCGGCGGCGCGCGCCCAACGCGAGGTGAGGTGTCCGCCATGCGACACGTTCTCGCGGCGTCTCTCGGCGCCGCCCTGCTCCTGCCCGGCCCCGCCCGGCCGCAGGAGCGCAGCTTGAGCCTGCAGGAAGCCTTGGAGCTCGCCCGCACGCGGGCCGCCGCCGTGATCGCGGCCACCGGCCGGGTCGAGGAGGCGCGGGCGCGGCTCTTTCCCGCCGGGCGCCGCCTGCGCGAGAACCCGGTCGTCGAGCTCGAAGGGGGCCGGCGGCGGGCCGAAAACACCTTCACCGACTATGCGGTGGCGCTGAGCCAGGGGTTCGAGCCGGCCGCGCGGCGGCGCGCGCGCATCGCCGGCGCCGAGGCCGCGGTCGAGGTCGCCCGGGCGGAGCTGGACGACACCCGCCGGCTCTACTTGGGCGACGTGGCGCGCGCCTTCTTCCGCGCCGCGGCGGCGGCGGAGCGGCTGCGCATCGCCCGCCTCGCGGCCGAAGTCGGCGACGACCTCCTCGCCACGATCGAGCGGCGCGCGGAGATGGGCGAGACCACCGCGCTCGAGCTCAACCGCGCGCGCACGGCGGCGGCGCGGGCCCGGGCCGAGCGCGAAGCCGCCGAGGCGGAGCGCCTGGACACCGGCGGCGCGCTGCGGGCGCTCCTCGGCCTGGAGCCCGGCGACCCGCTCTCCCCGGCCGACGCGCTGCGCGATCTGCCGCCGCCGGACCTCGACGCCCTCCTCCGCGCCGCGGCCGAGCGGCCAGACCTCCAGGCGCTCGCCGCCGCGGTGCGCGAGGCGGAGGCGCAGGTCCGCCTGGGCGAGGCGCTGGCGCGGCCGGACTTCGCCGTGCGCACCGGCGTCGAGCGGGAGGAGGGGGCCGACGTGGTCCTGGCCGGCGTCGCCGTCGCCCTGCCGCTGGCGCAACGGGGGCAAGAGGAGCGGGCGGTCGGCGCGGTGCGCGCGGCGGCCCTCGCGGCGCAGCTCGACGCGGCGCGGCGGGCGGCCGAGACCGAGGTGCGCGCAGTCTTCGCCGTCTACGAGCGGCAGCGGTGGGCCGCCGCGGAGCTGGAGCGGACGGCGCTGCCGGCGATCGACGACAACGAGGCGCTCGCCCGCCGCAGCTTCGAGGTGGGCGAGATCGACCTCGGCGAGCTGCTCCTGGTGCGCCGGGAGATCCTCGAGACGCGGCTCGCTTACCTGGACCTCCTGCTCGCCGCGCGCCTCGCCGCGGTCGAGCTGGAGACGGCCGCGGGGGTAGTGAGATGACGCCGCGATTCAGGTCTTGGTTCCCGCTTTTCCTGCTCCTCGCCTTCGCGGCCGCCTGCGGCGGGCCCGAGCAGGACGACGAGCACGCCGAGGAGCAGCAGGCCGGCGAGACGGCCGGCGAGGCGGCGGGCGCGGCCGATGAGGACGAGGACGTCCTGCGCATCGCGCCGGAGATGCTGCGCGACCTCAAGCTCACCACCGTGCGCGCCGAGGCGCGGCCGGCGCGGCAGGGGGTCACGGCGCTCGGCGAGCTGCGGGTCAACGAGAACGGCTACGCCGCGGTCGCGACGCCGATCGCGGCGCGGGTGGCCGCGCTCCACGTCGAGGCCGGCGAGACGGTGCGCCCCGGGCAGGTCCTCGTCGAGCTCCAGAGCCCGGAGCTGGGGCGCGCGCGGGCGGCCTACGCGGCCGCCGCGGCCCGCGCCGAGCTGGCGGCCAAGACCCTGGCGCGCAAGCGCGGGCTGGCGGCGGAGCGGATCGTCTCGCTCGGCGAGCTGCAGCAGGCCGAGTCCACGGCCGCCGAGGCGCAGGCGGAGCTGCGCGCCGCGCGGGCCGCGCTCGCCGCCCTCGGCGCCTCCGGCGCCGGCGGGGGCGACCCCTCGCGCTTCGCCCTCCGCTCGCCGATCGGCGGCACCGTCCTCGAGCGCAACGCCCGGCGCGGCGAGACGGCCGATCCCGCCCAGCCGCTCTTCCGCGTCGCCGACTTGGCGACGCTCTGGCTCGTGGTCCAGGCCTTCGAGCGCGACGCGGTGCGCCTGACCGAAGGGTCCGAGGCCGAGGTCACGCTGGCGGCGGTGCCCGGACAGAAGCTCCGCGGCAAGGTCGTGCGGGTGGGCCGGGAGGTCGGGTCGGAGTCGCGGACGGTGCCGATCCGCATCGATCTTGCCAACCCCGGCGGCCTGCGGCCGGGCATGTCCGCCACCGCCTGGCTGCCGCTCGCCGAGACGACCGGCACGGTGGTGGCCGTGCCGGCGGCCGCCCTGCAGCGCATCGAGGAGGGCTGGAGCGTCTTCGTCCCGCGCGGTGCGGGGACCTTCGAGATGCGGCCGGTCGGCCGCGGCCGCGACTTGGGCGGCGAGGTCGAGATCCTCTCCGGTCTCCAGGCCGGGACGGCGGTCGTCGTGGACGGGGCGTTCCTGCTCAAGGCCGAGGCCGACAAGGCCCACGGCGGCGGCGAGCACCACCACCACTAGGGAGGCGCCATGGTCGAACGCACGCTCCGCGCCTCCTTCGCGCGCCCCTGGCTGGCGGTGGTCCTCGTCCTCGCCGGCACGGCCCTCGGCGCGCTCTGGCTCCAGGACCTGCCGCGCGACGTCTTCCCCGACCTCTCGACGCCGGTCTTCAGCGTCATCGTCCAGAACCCGGCGATGGGGGCCGAGGAGCTGGAGACCGCGGTCACCGTGCCGGTGGAGGTGGCGCTCGCCGGCCTGCCCGAGGTGCGCCGCATCCGCTCCAGCTCGCAGCTCGGGGTGGCGCAGGTGCGGGTCGAGTTCGAGCCCGACGCCGACTATTACCGGGCGCGGCAGCTCGTCGGCGAGCGGGTCAACCAGGTCGCCCGCGACCTGCCGCCGGGGACCGACGCGCCGCTCGTCTCGAGCCTCACCGGCCGGCTCAACGAGATCCTCGAGTTCACGCTGGAGGCCGAGCCCGGTGCCGCCGACCTGATGACGCTGCGCGACCTGGCGGAGTTCGAGGTCAAGAACCGCCTCCTCGCGGTGCCGGGGGTGGCGGCGGTCGAGGTGCTGGGCGGCTACCTGCGGCAGTTCCAGGTCCAGCTCGACCCCGAGCGGATGGTCGCCCGCTCGGTCGGCCTGGGCGAGGTGCTCCACGCCGTCGAGGGCGCCAACCGCTCGGCGGCCGGCGGCTTCGTCACCCAGGGCTCGATCGAGTGGACGGTGCGCGCCGTCGGCCGCGCCGAGACCGTGGACGACCTGCGCTCGACCGTCGTCGCCGTGCGCGGCGGCACGCCGGTGCTCCTCGGCGACGTGGCCGAGGTGCGCGAGGCGCCCGCGGTGCGGCGCGGGCTCGCCCACCGCCTCGCCGGGGAGGTCGTGAGCTGCCGGCTGGTCAAGCAGTTCGGGGCGGACACCGTGGAGGTGGCGGCGCGGGTGCGGCGGGTGCTCGACGACCTCCGCCCGACCTTCCCGCGCGGCGTCGCGCTGCGCCTGGTCTACGACCAGTCGGCGCTGGTGAGCCTCGCCTTGGGCGGCGTCGGCCGCGCCGTGCTGGTCGGCGCGGTGCTGGTCGTCGGCGTCCTCTTCCTCCTGCTCGGCAACCTGCGCGCGGCGCTCGTGGTGACGCTCACCCTGCCGCTCTCGATCGCGCTCTCGGGGCTGGTCCTGCGGCCGCTCGGCGTCGGGATCAACACGATGACGCTGGGCGGGCTGGCGATCGCGGTGGGACTCCTGGTGGACGCCGCGATCATCATGACCGAGAACATCTTCCACCACCTGACCGCCGCCGATGCGCCGGCGCGCCGCCGGCAGGCGCTGGCCGCGGCGCTGGAGGTGGGGCGGCCGATCGCCTTCGCGACGCTGATCGTCGTCGCCGTCTTCATGCCGCTCTTCGCCATGTCGGGCATCGAAGGGCGGATGTACCGCCCGCTCGCCGCCGCCGTGGTCGCCGCGGTCGCCGCGGCTTTGGTGCTGGCGCTCACCGTCGTGCCGGTGCTGGCCGGCATGTTCCTGCGGCCGGCTGCGGCAGGGGCCGCGGAGGACGTCTGGATCGTGCGGCGGGTCAAGGCGGTGTACGCGCCGCTGCTCGACGCCTGCATGCGCCGGCCGGGGCGGGTGCAGCTCGTGTCGCTCGCGATCACCCTTCCGGCCCTGGTCCTCGCCCTCTTCGTCGGCTCCGACTTCATGCCGCAGCTCGACGAGGGCGCCTTCCTGCTCCAGACCGTGCTCCCCGCCGAGGCTTCCCTCGACGAGGTCGATCGCCTCAACCACCGCGCCGAGGACATCCTGCGCGCCATGCCCGAGGTCGCGGACGTGGTGCGCCGCACCGGCCGCGCGGAGCGCACCGAAGACCCGATGCCGCACACGGTCTCGGACGTGCTCGTCGTCCTGAAACCCGACCGCGGCCGGCCGCTCGCCGCGATCGAGGACGACATGCGCGAGCGGCTCGAGATGGTGCCCGGCGTGGCGATCCTCTTCACCACGCCCCTCGGGATGCGCATCGACGAAGGGCTGGGCGGCACGCCGGCCGACCTCCAGGTGCGGATCTACGGCCCCGACCTCGACACGCTGGCGGGGCTCGCCGGCGAGGCGCGGCGGATCGTGGGTGAGGTCCCGGGGATCGCCGACCTGCGGGCCGAGCAGTTGACCGGCTTGCCGCAGGTCCGGGTGACGGTGGACCGCCAGGCCACCGCCCGGGCCGGCCTCCAGCCGGGAGAGGTCGTCGAGGCGGTGCGCGTCGGCCTCGCCGGCGAGGAGCTGTCGCAGGTCTGGGTCGGCCAGCGGCGCTTCGACCTCGTCGTGCGGCTGCAGGACGAGGAGCGGCGCGACGCCAACGCCTTGCGCGCGCTGCTGGTGGACGCTCCCGGCGGCGCCCGCATCCCGCTCGGTCAGCTCGCCCGGGTCGAGGAGACCGTCGGGCCGGCGGCGATCCAGCGCGAGGCCGGGAGCCGGCGCATCGCCGTCGAGGCGAGCGTCGAAGGACGGGACTTGGGCGGCGCGGCGGCGGAGGTGCGCGAGCGGCTGGTGCGGGAGCTCGAGCTGCCGACCGGATACTTCTTCGACGTCGGCGGTCGCGTCGAGAGCCAGGCGCGGGCCGTCCGCTCGCTGGGACTGGCGATCGCCGTCGCGCTCTTCGCCGTCTTCCTGCTGCTCTACCTCGCGCTAGGATCGCTGGCCGAGACTTTGGTCATCCTCGCCACTCTGCCGACCGCCTTCGTGGGCGGCATCCTCGCCCTGCTCCTCGCCGGCGAGACCTGGAACGTCTCCTCGCTCGTCGGGCTGATCGGGCTCTTCGGCATCGCCGTCCAGAACGGGCTCGTGCTCGTGGCGCAGACCCGCACGCTCCTCGCCTCCGGCCTGCCCTTCCCGGCCGCCCTGCGCGAGGCGAGCATCGGCCGGGTCCGCCCCAAGCTGATGACCGCGAGCTGTGCCATCCTCGGCCTCCTGCCGCTCCTCGTCCTGCGGTTCCACGGCACCGAGATCGAACGGCCGCTCGCGGTCGTCATGGTCGGCGGACTCGTCACCTCGACGCTCTTCACTCTCCTCGCCCTGCCCACCTTCTTTCAGTGGGTGCACGGACTGCAGGAGAGGTGGCGCGGGCGACCGGGGGAGAAGGCGATCTAAATGAGGCGCGAGCCGAGGAGGTGGAGCATGGCGCAGCGATGGGAGGCTTACCTCGGGAGCGGGCTCTGCGTCGTGGCGGCCCTTACGGTCCAAGGGTGTTCGATGGCATCCATGGTCCGTGGCATGGAGTCGATGGCCGGGCTGCGGCCGGCGCTGGAAGGCGAGATGGTGCTGCGCTGGGGCGGCGGCGAGGAGACGGCGCTGAGGCCCGAGATCTGCCTCTCGGGCGACCGCGCCAACTTCCGCGGCGTGGACCTCCTCGCGCCGCCCTACGTGGTGCGGGTCGTCGCCGAGCCGCTCGCGGGCCTGGGGGTCGTGGTCATCGACACCGAGAGCGATCGGCGTCCCGTCTTCCGCTCGTCCTCCTGCGCGGTCCTGCGCGGCGACGTCCAGCGCGGCGGCTGGCGAGTCAACGACATCTGGGACGTGAGCGGCTACGTGGAAGTCGACTGCCGCCTGACGTCGGGAGAAGAGCTCGAGGGGAAGATCAGCTTTGCGCACTGTCACTGAAAGGAGCTGAGCCCCGATGTCGCCCTTGGCTGCCGACGACGTGAAGCGTGAGCAGCCCGAGCGCGAAGAGAGCTGGGGTACGTTTCTGAGGGAGGTTCACGATGAGGTCTACCGTCGCCGCGCTCGCCGCCGCCACGCTTCTCCTCCTCGCCTCGACTGCGCCGCAAGCCGCAGCCGGTCGCGAGGCGGCCCAGCCGCCGCCGCTCGACGCGGCGCTGATCGAGCGCGTCGTGGGCGTCAAGCCCGCGGCGAGCGGCGCCGAGCTCAAGGTGAGCGTGCCGCAGAGCGATCTGGCGGTGAGCGTGGACGGCTTCGCCATCGTGCCGGCGATGGGGCTCACCTCGTGGGTGGGATTCGCGCCGGCGCCCGGCGGTGCGATGGTGATGGGCGACCTGGTGCTGCTCGAAGAAGAGGTCGGCCCGGTGCAGCGAGCCGCCGTCGAGAGCGGTCTCGCCGTCACCGCGATTCATCATCACTTCGTGCGCGACCGTCCCAAGGTGGCCTTCATGCACGTCCACGGCGCGGGGCCGCTCGAGGACCTGGCACGCGGCGTGCGCGCAGCGCTGGACACCGTGCGGCGGCAGCGCCGAGGCGGCGCGGCAAGCGGCCAGCAGAGCGTCGAGAGCACCTTCGATCCGCGCGCCATCGACCGCATCCTCGGGTTGCGCGACGGCCAGCGCGGCACCTCGCAAGGCGGTGTCTACAAGGTGACGCTGGGACGCCCGGACGTGCGGCTTCTCCAGCACGGCGTCGAGGTGAGCAGCTTTCTCGGCTTCAACACCTGGATGGCCTTCCAGGGGACCGCCGAGCGCGCGGCGGTGGCCGGCGACTTCGCGATGCTCGAAGCTGAGGTGGCGCCGGTGATCGCGGCCCTGGCGCGCCACGGGCTCGAGGTCGCGGCCGTCCACAACCACATGGTCGGCGAGGAGCCGCGGATCGTCTTCCTCCACTTCTGGGGCGTGGGCCCGGTGGAGGCGCTGGCGCAGGCTCTCAAGGCCGGCCTCGACCGCCTCCTCGGACCGGGAGGGCCGCGGCCATAGGGTCGCCGAGGGCCGGCCTTGGGATGAGCGTCACGCCTTCTTGAACAGCCCGTCTGGCAGCCCGCGCCGGACCATCTCGCGGCAGTAGGCGTAGAGGGCGTCGTAGACGATCCACTCGGCGCGGTTGATCGCTTGGTCGTCGGCGAGGCCGAGATGATGGAAGCCCTCGGCGATCGCCTCGAGGCCGGGGCCCTCCGGCTGCCGCCAGAGGGAGTTGTCGGTGTCCGCGCCGTTGACGATCTTGCCGAGGAGCGCCAGCGCCGGATCGCCGGTCAACTCGTACTTCCGCAGGATCGCCTCGAAGGAGCACTCGCCACCGTGGTGCCCCAGCTCGACGCCGGGGACGTCATAAGGGATGGCGCCCTCGCGCTCGGCGGTCTCCATCACCCGGTCCGCGGTGACGAAGAGGAACTCGGCCGCGGGGTCCACGAACTTGCGGATCAGCCAGGGGCAGGCGACGCGGTCGACCTTGACGCGCTCGCGGGTGACCCATCGCATCGCGCGAGACAGTAGCAGGTGCCGGCTGCGCGAGATGCCCGCCGGTCAGCCGCGACGGGCGGTCGCCGTCGCCGTGCGCGGGAGCACCGGGACCAGCGACCCATGCAACCACTCGCCTAGGATGGAGGGAACCGGAAGGGGGAGGCGCCGCTGCGAGGAGGACGAGCCACCTTGAGAAGCCGCAGGCCCGACCGGACCGCTCCGCCGCTGCGCCGTGCGCTGCGGCTGCAGGCGTTGACGCCCCTCTACGACTGGCTCTGTGCGACCTGCTTCCGCGAAGCCTCGCGCAAGGGTCGCCTGGTGGCGCAGCTCGAGGCGGAGGAGCGCGGCAGGATCCTGGACCTGGGGTGCGGCACCGGGACGTTGCTGCCGATGATCGCCGACCGCGCGCCCGGCGCTGTGGCCCTCGGTATCGACATCGACCTGGACGTCTTGGCCGTCGCCCGCCGCAAGCTCCGGCAGAGGGGCTTGGCCGTGCGGCTCGCCGCGGCCCGCGCCGAGACGCTGCCTTTCGCGTCCGGGAGCTTCGCGGCGGTCACCTCGAGCTTGATGCTCCATCACCTGAATGGAGAGCAGAAGCGCCGGGGCCTCGCGGAGGTCCGGCGCGTGCTGCGACGCGACGGCCGGTTCCATCTCCTCGACTTCGCCGCCGTCGGGTCGCCGCTCGCACGTCTGCTGCTGTCTCCGTGGCGGCTCTTCGACGGCTTCGAGAACACGCGCGACAACGTCTACGGCACGCTGCCGTTGCTCGTCGAACGCGCGGGGCTGGGGCCGGTCCGCCTGCTGTGGCGCGAGTGGTCCCTCTTCGGGCCGCTCGAATGGCGGGTCTGCGGGCCGGCGGGGCCAGGCCGCCGCCGACCCAGATCGCTCCGGTGCGGAAGCGCAGCGAGTGCAGACCTCCGCGCAGGCGCGGCAGGTCTCCGTGTGCTGGTCCGAGCCCCGCAACAGGAAGTCCCCGCTGGTGTCGCATGGCATTCGCGGCACGACTCGGCGCAGCGCCTCATCTCGGCAGTCAGGTGGTGTGGGGTGGGCCCGGCTCCTGCAAACACGCGGCCCATCCCCTCCTTGACTCCGTACCCAAGTACAGGCTCTATCCTCTGTCTGCGATGAGATCGCTGACCATCGGGAAACTGGCGAGAGAGGTGGGCGTAGGGGTGGAGACGGTGCGCTTCTACGAGCGCGAGGGGCTTCTCTCCGAGCCCCCGCGGGGCGAGTCGGGCTATCGGCACTACGCGCCCGAGACTGTCACCCGCCTCCAGTTCATCCGCCATGCCAAGGAGCCTGGCTTTTCGCTCGCCGAGATCCGCGAGCTGCTCTCGCTGCGCGCCAGCCCCGAGGCCTCCTGCGACGATGTGCGGCGGCAGATCCTCGCCAAGATCACGGCGGTCCAGGAGAAGCGCCGCTCGCTCGCGCGGCTGGAGCGGGCGCTCGAGGCGCTGGCGGAGACCTGCGTCGCCGAAGCGCCGAGCAGCGAGTGCCCGATCCTCGAGGCGCTCGAGAGAGTCCCCGAGCATGGCTAGCCGCGCCGCGGTCCACTGCCGGCGCTGGTCCCGTCTTGGATGAAAGGATGACGATCATGGTGGCACGAAAGATCGAGGTTTTCAGCGCCGGCTGCTCCGTCTGCGAGGACGCGATCAAGGAGATCCGCGAGGCGGCCTGCTCCTCCTGTGAGATCGAGGTTCGCTCGATGCGCGAGCCCGGAGTGGCGGAGGCCGCCGCCCGCTACGGCATCAAGAGCCTGCCGGCGGTGGTCATCGACGGGCAGCTCGCCGGCTGCTGCGCGGGGCGTGGAATCGACCTCGCCGAGCTGCGCGGGCTCGGCCTGGGACAGGCGCCGGGGGCCTGAAGGTTGGGGCATGGGCCGCAGGCAGAGTCCCGGGCATGAGGCGGGTTCGCCTAGGCGAGTGAGGACCGCCGCATGAGCCGCTCGTTCGACCTCTTCGTGATCGGCACCGGGACGGCCGGTCAGACCGTGGCGCAGAAGTGCGCCGGCGAAGGGTGGCAGGTGGCGATCGTCGACGAGCTCCCCTACGGCGGCACCTGCGCCCTGCGCGGCTGCGATCCCAAGAAGGTGCTGGTCGCCGCCGCCGAGGCCTGGGACTGGCAGCGGCGGATGCAGGGCCGCGGCTTCCGCTGCAACGAGGCGCAGATCGAGTGGGGGGAGCTGCTGCGTTTCAAGCGCTCCTTCACCGATCCGGTGCCCGAGAAGGTCGAGGAACGCCTGACGCGCCAGGGCATCGCCACTCTCCATGGGAGCGCGCGCTTCAGCTCGCCCGAGAGCGTCGCGGTCGAGAGGACGGAGTACCGGGCGCGGCACGTGGTGATCGCCACCGGCGCCGAGCCGATGCCGCTCGGCTTCGCCGGTGAAGAGCTCCTCGCCACCAGCACCGACTTCCTCGAGCTGTCGGCGCTCCCCTCGGACATCACCTTCGTCGGCGGCGGGTTCATCAGCTTCGAGTTCGCCCACGTCGCGGTGCGGGCCGGCGCGCGAGTGCGCATCCTAGAGATGCTGGAGCGGCCGCTGGCGGCGTTCGATAGCGACCTCGTGGCGCTGCTCGTTGCCACGAGCCGCGAGCTCGGAATCGAGATCGAGACCGCGACGCGCGTCACCTCCGTCCATCGCCGAGGCGACCGCTTCGTGGTACGGACCGAGGGCGCCGGCGGGGCGGCCGAGCGCGAGACCGATCTCGTCGTCCACGGCGCCGGACGCGTGGCCCGGCTCGACCCGCTCGACCTCGAGGCCGGAGAGGTGCGGCGGACCAAGCGCGGCGTGGCCGTGACGGAGCACCTGCAGAGCGTCTCGAACCCGCGGGTCTACGCCGCCGGGGACGCGGCGGATGCCGGCCAGCCGCTCACTCCGGTGGCGGCGATGCACGGCCACGTGGTCGCCGGCAATCTCCTGCGCGGCAACCACAAGACCGCGGAGCATCGGGTGGTGCCGAGCGTGGTCTTCACCATCCCGCCGCTGGCCGCGGTCGGTTTGACCGCCGAGCAGGCGGGCCGCGAGGGGCTCGCCTTCGACGTGCGCTTCCACGACACCTCGGGGTGGTACAGCTCGCGCCGCATCCACGAGGAGCGCTCCGCCGCCAAGGTCCTGGTGGCGAAGGAGACCGGCGAGGTGATCGGCGCGCACCTCCTGGGCCATGGCGCCGAGGAGGCCGTCAACGTCTTCGCGCTGGCGATGCGCGCCGGTATCAAGGCGGCCGAGCTGCGGCGAGCGCTCTTCGCCTATCCCACAAAGGCCTCCGACGTCCCGTACATGGTCTGAGGATGACCGACCCGATGCAACCGCCGGCCGCACCCGATCGCGCCCCGCTGGGCGCCGCAGGCGCCGCCCTGTCGAGCGCCGGCACCGCCCTGCTGGCCACGGCCGTCAGCGCCTGCTGCGTCCCCGTGGTCGCACCGCTCGTGGTGGCCGTCCTGGGAGCGGGCGGCGCGGCATGGGCGGCGGGGCTCAAGCCCTACGCGCCCTGGCTCCTGGCGGGCGCCTTCGCGCTCCTCGCCGGCGGCTTCTGGTCCGCATACCGCGCGCCCAGGAGCTGTGCCGCGAGCCCGGGGCCGGCGCCCCGCGGCGTCCGCTGGACTCGCGGGGTCTTGTGGCTCGCCGCCGTGGTGTGGCTCCTCGCCGCGGCCGCCAACCTCGCGGCGCTGGGAGGTACGTCATGAAGCGCCTCGGGCTGGTCGCCCTCTTGACCGTCGCCGCCTGCGCCGCCGGCCCCGCGGACGGCCGCTATCCGAGCCTGCGCGCCGACGGCGAGCCCCTGCGCTCCAGCTTCAACCAGGCGGCAGGGAAGGTGCGGGCGGTCTTCCTCGCGGCCCCGACCTGAGGGGTCTGCTTGCGAGGGGTCTCCTCGCTGCAAGAGAAGTGGCTCGACCAGCAGAAGCGCGACGACATCGCCGTCTTCGTCGTCTGGTCCGACCAGCTCTTCGCCGGGGCCCGGCACGTGCCGGAGGCCGCCGAGCTCATGCCCGATCGTCGGGCGCGTCACTACTGGGACGGCGACCGGGTCCTCGGCCGCGCCTATCAGGACCGGCTCGAGGCGGGCGGGCGGAGATTCGAGCTCGACCGTGAGGCGTGGGACGTCTGGCTCCTCTTCGACCGCGACGCGCGCTGGGGAGAAGGCGGGCCGCCGCAGCCGAGCTGGTGGGAGCACCAGTTGCGCGGGCCGTTGCCCCCCGAGCGGCGCCTGGACCCGGAGCGGTTCGCAGCCCGGGCCGCCCAGCTCCTCGCCCGCCCCCGGCCGCCGCGGTGAAGGACGGGGCGCCCGAGCACACCGAACCGCTAGGGGCGGCTGCCGAACGCCAAAGGGATGGCTCACTCCCGCGCCAGCCGCAGGGCCTTCTTCACCGGCGGCAGGCATCGGCGATCGTCGCAGGCCTGGTAGGTGAGGACCACCTCGTCCGCTTCGCCAGCCACCTCGCCGCGAATCGTCACCTCCCCTCCGTAGACGGCGATCGGGCCGCTGGCGAAGGCGAACCGGAAGGGTCTGCCTTGGGGATAGCGGAGGTTCTTGACCTCGCCCTCGACCTGCGTCGGGACGAGAAAGTCCTCGCTCGCCGGATTGGCGTTGACGTGCCACCCCTCCGCCAGACGCAGATCGACCTCGAGAAGCCGCCAGTCGCCGCTTCCTGTGGTTGTGGCCCCCACCGTGACGACCTGGCGGGCGAGCTCCTCGAGCTTCGCGGCCTCGGGGCGAGAGGCCTCGTCGCCGGCGAGCCGCAGCACCGCCGCGGCGAGCATGGGGACCGCGGCGGGGGACTGCTCGAGCTCGCGCGCGAAGGCCTTCAGAGATCGCTCGGCCCGCGCCCGGTAGCGCGCCTCGCCGGTCGCGCGGGCGAGCGCCAGAAAGTCGTGCACGAGGATCGCATTGCCGGAGGGGATGGCGCCGTCGGTGACGGAGAGCGGCTGCACCAGCAATCCTGCTTGTGGCGACGCCATGTAGTAGCCGCCTCCGGGCGCGGCGAGCCGCTCCTCCAGCTCGTCGGCCAGGCGCGCGGCGGCGGGAAGCCATTGCTTCTCGCCGGCGACCTCGTGCAGCGCGAGCAGGCCCCGGATGAAGAAGGCGTAATCGTCGACGAAAGCCGCCAGCTTCGCCTCGCCGTTCCGCCAGGCGTGGCGGAGGGGCCCTTCGGAGGGATTCAGGTGCCGCAGCACGAACGCAGCGGCCTTCGCCGCCGCCGCGACGTACCTCGGTTCACCGAGGATGTCGCCGGCGCGCGCCATGGCCGCGATCATCATGCCGTTCCAGTCGGTCAGGACCTTGTCGTCGACCAGCGGCATCTCGCGCCGTTGCCGGGCCCGGAGGAGCGCCTCGAGATGGGGCCCGAGCCGCCGCAAGAGCTCCTCGCGGCCGATGCCCAGCCGCTGGGCGTGGTCGTCCAGCGGCGCCGTCAGGTGGAGGACGTAGCGCTCCTGCTCGAAGTTGGGCGCACCGCCGAAGCCGTAGATCGGCGCCAGCAGCTCGAAGCCCTTCTCTCCCAGCGCCGAGCGCAGCTCCTCTCGTGTCCAGACGTAATAGGCGCCCTCCTCGCCGTCGGTCTCGGCGTCGATCGCCGACTTGAAGGGGCCCTCCGGCAGGGTCATCTCCCGTAGCACGAAATCGAGGGTGCCGCGGGCGAGACGGGCGAGCTCCGGGTCGCGCGTCTCCCGCCAGACCAGGGCCAGCAGCTCGGCGAGGTGGGCGTTGTCGTAGAGCATCTTCTCGAAGTGGGGGACCAGCCAACGCTCGTCCGTCGAGTAGCGGTGGAACCCGCCACCGACCTGGTCGTAGATCCCGCCGCGGCCCATCCTGCGCAGCGTCTCGAGCACCATCCGGTGCTCGTCGCTGCCCTTACCGCCGGCCTGCCAGAGGAAGAAGAGGTTGCCGGGGCTGGGAAACTTCGGCGCCTGCCCGAAGCCGCCCCAGCGTGGATCGAAGGCCGACGCCAACTGCGCCACGGCCGCCCGCGCCGCCCGCGCCGGCGGCACCTCGGCGGCCGCCGGCTCGCGGGCGGCGAGCACCTGCCGCATCACCGCGGCCACCTGCCCGGCCCGTGCCTCCACCTCAGCCCGGCGCTTCGTCCAGGCGTCGTGGATCGCGTTCAGGACCGTCGGGAACCCCGGCCGTCCATACTTGTCCGCGGGAGGGAAGTACGTGCCGGCGTAGAACGGCTCGAGCTCCGGCGTCAGGAAGACGGAGTTCGGCCAGCCGCCGCCGCGGGTCAGGAGCTGGGTTGCGGTCATGTAGATCTCGTCGAGGTCCGGCCGCTCCTCCCGATCGACCTTGACGTTGACGAACCACTGGTTCATCAGGGCGGCGATCGCGGGGTCTGAGAACACCTCCCGCTCCATGACGTGGCACCAGTAGCAGGTCGAGTAGCCGACGGAGAGGAAGATCGGCTTGTCCTCCTGGCGGGCCTTGGCGAGAGCCTCCTCTCCCCACGGGTACCAGTCCACCGGGTTGCCGGCGTGGAGGAGCAGGTAGGGGCTGCTCTCCTTCGCCAGCCGGTTGGGGTGGGCGGGCCCGTCGTCGCTCGCCGTGCCTGCGCCGCAGGATAGGACCGCCAGCGCGAGCAGCGCGGCGCCGCCGGTCGGCGAGTGGCTCACTGCTTCTCCTTGGCCACCGCCTCGCCCCCGACCTTGTGGAGGTGGACCGCCGTGACCCGCGGCTCCTCTCGCGCCACATCGACGACGACGTCGACGTCGTAGACCTTGCCCGTGTCGTCCTTGAAGTCGACGCAGGCGAGATAGCCGTCGCCCTCTGGCTTCACCCCCTGGTGGACGTGATCGAAGGCGAGCTTGAGCGGCTCGCCCGTCCCCGGATCGACGATGAGGAAGCTCCCCTTGAGCGCCACGTCGCGCTCGACGTACTCCTGGATCGTCGCGAGAATCTGGCTGCGCGTCGCCTCGGGAACGTCACCGGCGGCACCGGCGGTGTACGCCGGGCCGGCGAGCGCGAGGGCGCCGGCCGTTGCGAATGCGATGGTGAATAGCCGGATCATCGGTGAAATCCTCCTGTCTTGGTCGTTGATTCGGATGGGGCTCACCCTCCGGAGCCGCCGTCGGCTTCCCGTGCGAACGCGAGCGCCGCCTCCCGATCGGCAGCCACGACGGCATGAACCAGCCCGGAGCGTTCCCAGGTCACGACGAAGTACCCTCCCTCGGCCCCGCAGCGGAGCCCGCGCGCGGAGCAGCTCTCGGGCGGCAGCGGCACGCCCTCCGCGGGCAGCACGAAGTAGCTCAGCTCCCTCGCGCCGGCGGCATAGAAACCCAACGCGACGCGCCGCCCGAGCAGGTAGCAGCGGCGGGCACCCGTCAGGTGCCCGCTCGCGATCGCCGGGAGCGACACCGGGAAGTCGACGTAGCTCTGCAGCTCCCGCTCCAGCGCGGCGCGGCCGCGATCGCTCCGACGCTCCGGGCGGCCGAGGTACCTGATGTGGTCCTCGACCAGAGCGGCGACGAGGGAGGGAGGGGCGCTCTCGGGTCGCGGCCACGGCACGAACCATCCCGCCGCGAGGACCAGCAGCGCGGCGGCGGCGGCGAGGGCGGGGCGTTGCCACCACGCGGCGCGACGCCCGGCCACCAGCACCTGCAGCAGGCGCTGGCGGTCTGCGGCGCCGAGCCGCTCGAAGGCCTCGGCGGCGAAGGGCACCGCGGCGCGGTCGAAGGCTCTGCGGCACTCCGGGCAGGCGTCGAGGTGGAGGGCCAGCGCATCCGGCACCTCGCGGACCTCGCCGCAGGCGATCCGCTCGAGGTCGCGGCTGTAGCGGTGGCAGGTCTCAGTCGTCATCGCGAGCTCCTTCGAGGATCGGGCGCAGCCTCCGCCGCAGCGCATGACGCCCGCGAACGACCCACGAGGCCACCGTGCCGGGAGGCGCCTCCAGCGCCGCCGCCGCCTCGGCATAGGTGAAGCCCTGGAGATCGACGAGCAGGATCGCCACCCGCTGCTCCCGCGGCAATTCATCGAGAGCGGATGCGATCGCTGCCGCCCGCCGGCGGGCCAGGAATCTCTCCTCGGGACCGAGAGGAGGTTCCTCCGGCCAGACACTTCCGCTCAGGTCGCGTTCTCCCAGCGGTTCTTCGCGGGGTCCACGACGCGAGTTGAGGAAGACCCCGCGAACGATCCGCGCCGCCCACGCGCGAAACGAGCCGTGCGCCTTGAGCTGGTGGAGCTTGCGCAGGCCGACGAGGAGAGCCTCCTGGAGGAGGTCGCGGGCCCGATCGGGATCCCGCTCGAGGCGACAAGCCAGTCGGTACAGGTCGTCCAGCACTGGCAGGGCGAGCTCGGCGAACAGCTCGTGCCGCGGACCCGGCGGCGACGGCTCCCCCTTCACGGGGATGAGCCCGGAGCCCGTGTCGTCGTCCACTTGGCGCCGTCCTCCCACGTCTCCTAGACACGCGGGGCAGCCGATCTCATTCACTCGCGGCTACGAGAGACAGATCGGCACCTCGGCCGAGCGTCAGAAGATACGCGCCGGCAGGCTGCTTGGACTGAGTCGGCGGCCAGCGGGTGACGGCCAGGGCGGCTCGGCTTGGAATGAACGGGTTGCGCGCCGAGTTATCCGCCTTGGAATAGGATTCCCCCATGCGATCCGCCACCCGCCTCCGCACCGTCGCCCTGGCTCTCGCGGCCTGGACGGTGCTCGTCGGGATGAGCGGCCCCCCCTGCCTCGATCCGGCCACCTGTCCGATGGACGAGACGGCGGCGGCGCCGACCTGTGACGGCATGTCCTCCGACTGCTGCCAGGCCGCCGGCGAGCGGGGGCCGCAGGCGCCGGCAGCGCCGGCTTCGGCGGCGGTCGTGGTGGCGAGCGGGCCGGCCGCCGCGGCCATGCCGACCTCTCCGCCGCCGCTCCATCTCCCTGCCGGCGATCCGCCGCCCCTCGCCGCCGTGCAGGGGATCGGCCTCTACACCCTTCTCGCCGTCTTCCTGATCTAGCGCTCTCCCGGGATCGGTGTGTCCTGCCGGGCTGCGGTCCGGCGCGCGCCGCCGTTGCGGCGTGAATCTCGTGAGGAAGAGCGCATGCGCGAACGACTTTGCAGGCTGCTGATCGCCGGTGCGTTGGCGATGGCGGCGCCAGCCGCCGGGGACAACCTCGCAGAGGACCCCTTCGCCGGCGCCGAGCGCCTCGAGCGCGAGGCCCTGGTGCGCGCCGTCCTTGCCCGCAACGCCGACCTCGAGGCGGCGCGCCAGGCCTGGCTGGCCGCCCGCGAGCGGCCGGCGCAGGCGGGGGCGCTCGAGGATCCGATGGTCTCCTACGGGGTGGCACTGCTCTCGATCGGCTCGGCGGACGTTGACTTCGGACACGAGCTGCGGCTCGAGCAGCCGCTCCCCTACCCGGGCCGGCGGAGGCTCCGCCGGGCGCAGGCCGAGGCCGAGGCCGGCATGGCCGGCGCCGCGCTGGCGGAAGTGCACCTGGAGCTCGCCACCACCGCGACGCTCCTCTTCGAGGACTACGCGCTCGTTCACCGCGCCTTGGCCATCAATGCCGACCACCGGCGGCTGCTGGAGGAGGTGCGCGAGGTGGCGACCGCACGCTACGCGGCTGGGCTCCTGTCGCAGCAGGACCCGCTGCTGGCGGAAACCGAGGGCGTGGAGCTCCAGGTGCAGGAGACCGAGCTCGAGGCCGAGCGCGCGGCGCTCACGGCGCGCATGAACGCCCTCCTTCACCGCGTCTCCGGCCTGCCGCTGCCGCCGCCTGCCGAGAGCTCTCTCGCGGCGCGCCCCGAGCTACCCGATGTGGCCGCGCTGGAGGAGGCCGCCCTCGCCGCCAGGCCGGAGGTCAAGGCACGGCTGGCCGAGCTGGTGGCACGGCGAGCGGCCCTCGAGCTGGCGCGCCTCGAACGGCGGCCGGACTTCGCGCTCATGGGCTCCTACAACTCGATGTGGGGCGACCCCGAGCACCGCTGGATGGCCGGCGTGACCGTAAACCTCCCAGTCTGGCGGCGGCGCACCGAGGCCGCCCGGCGCGAGGCGGAGGCGCGCCTGGCGGAGGTCGAGGCCGAGCGCACGCACCTCGAGCACGAGGTGCGCGGCGAGGTGCGGGAGGCGCACGCGCGGCTCGCCGCGGGGGTGCGCGCCGCGATCCTCTACGAGAGCCGCCTGCTGCCGGCGGCGCACGACCAGGTGGAGGCGGCCCGCACCGGCTTCACCACCGGCCAGGCCACCGCCCTGGCCGTGCTGGAGGCCGAGCGCGGCCTCCGCCGCGCCGAGCTCGGCTACGCCGAGGCGCTGGCGGCGCTCGCCCGCCGGCGCGTGGAGCTCGACCGCGCCGCCGGACGTCCGCCGGGCGGGCTCGATCTCGAAGCGGAAGGAGCAGCACCATGAACCGGAAGCTCTGGCTGCAGCTCGCGGCGGCCGCCGCGGTCCTCATCCTCCTGGCACTCTTCTGGCGGCCGCTCGTCGCCTGGTTCACCGGC
>DASWHY010000321.1:0-7369 GCA_036397955.1 Thermoanaerobaculia bacterium
CTGAGTAGAAGCAGTAAAAGGAGGCAGGTAGGAAAGAAAACTGCCCCCCGCCCAGATCCTTCGCTTCGCTCAGGATGACAAGGGGGGGGCGTTGCTCGCCCTAGACACCTGTACATCTTCGCCGGAGGGCGGGCGGGGGCGCGTTGCCACGGACGGTAGCCCTCCGCGGTGCGCTCACCAGAGGGACCTCTCCGCAAGCGCTGGCAAGACGACAGGAAGGCCATGGTCGATCCGGCGCGCAGCGGAGCGGAGGCGCGCGCCTCAGATCCCGCAGTCAACCAACGCGCGCGCCGTTCCCGGCGGGGAGCGCACCGCGGAGGGCGGGGCTCATCGCATAGCTCCCCGAATCCAGCAACCCCCCAGGATTTTGCTGTCCCGATAGAAGACGGCGGCTTGGCCGGGAGTGACGCCCCTCTGTGGCGCCGCGAACTCAACTTCTACGGTGCCGTCGTGCCCTGGCTTCACCCGCGCCTCAACCCCCGGATGCCGCGAGCGGATCTTCACCGTCGCCTCGACCGTCCCCGTCGGCGGCTCCCCGATCCAGTGCAACCGCTCGCCCACGAGCCCCGGCGCCATCAGCTCGTTCTCACCACCCACCACCACCCGGTTCGCCGCCGCCTCGATTCCCAGCACGTACAACCGCTCCCCCGCCGCCACCCCGAGCCCGCGCCGCTGCCCCACCGTGTAGCGGTAGAACGGCTCGCCCCGCCCGCGCGCCGCGCCGTCCGCCGCCACCAGCTCCGCCGGCTCGCCGAGCGGCAGCGCCATCCGGTAGCGCTCCGGCGCCTCCGCCACCTGCCCCTCCACGAACTCGCGCACCGAGCCGGCGACGAAACAGACCTCCATGCTCTCCCCCTTCGCCGCCACGCAGAGCCCGGCCTCGCGCGCCAGCGCACGCACCTCGGGCTTCGAGCGCTCGCCGAGCGGGAAGAGCGAGCGGGCGAGCTGCTCGCGCGTCAGCTCGAAGAGGTAATAGCTCTGGTCCTTCTCCGGCGTCGCCGCGGTGTGCAGCTCCGGCCCGTCGGGCCCCTCGACGATCCGCGCGTAGTGCCCCGTCGCCACCCGGTCCGCGCCGAGCAGCCGCGCCCGCTCGAGCAGCAGGTCGAACTTGATCCAGGTGTTGCAGCGCACGCAGGGGCTCGGCGTGCGCCCCTCCAAGTAATCCTGGACGAACGGCTCGACGACCTGGCGCCGGAACTCGCGGTCGAGGCGCAGGGTGTAGTGCGGGATCCCCACCTGCCGCGCCACCCGCCGCGCGTCGCCCAAATCGAGCGCGCCGCAGCAGCGGCCGTGCTCGGCCTCGCTGGAGCGGTCCCAGAGGAGCATCGAGAGCCCGACGACCGGCGCGCCGCTCCGCGCCAGCAGCAGGGCGGCCACCGACGAGTCGAGCCCGCCGCTCATCGCGACGGCGATCCGCCCGGTCGTCCGCTCGCCCGCGCTCAACTCAGGCGACCTCCATCAAGCGCCGCACTTCGGCCACCTCGCGCGCCAGCACTTCCAAAAACGCATCCACCTGCTCCTCCGTATTCGCGATCCCGAAGCTCACCCGCAGCGACGACAGCGCCACCTCCCGCGAGAACCCCGCCGCCAGCAGCGTGTGCGACGGCTCGACCGCCCCCGAGGCGCAGGCGGCGCCGGTCGAGACCGCGAAGCCGGCGAGATCGAGGCGGATGAAGAGCGCCTCGCCGTCGGCGCCGGGGAAGCCGGCGTGCGAGGTGTTCGGCAGGCGCGGCGCGCCGGCGCAGTGGACCTCCGCACCCGGGATGCGCGACAGCCCGCGCTCGAAGCGGTCGCGTAGCGCGGCGAGCCGCTCCCTCCGCGCCACCCCCTCCTCGCGCGCCGCCGCCGCCGCCGCGCCGAGCCCGACCAGCGCCGGCACGTTCTCGGTCCCCGCCCGCCGCCGCCGCTCCTGGCCGCCGCCGACGAGCAGCCCCTCGAGTTCGACCCCCTTCCGCACCCACAAGGCCGCCGCGCCCAGCGGGCCGTAGAACTTGTGCGCGCCGAGCGTCAGAAAGTCGGCCCCCAGCTCGTGAACGTCCACCGCCACCTTCCCCACCGCCTGCACCGCGTCGCAGAGGACCGGCACGCCGCGCTCGCGGCAGGCCCGCGCCACCTCGGCCACCGGCTGCAGCGTCCCCAGCTCGTTGTGGGCGAGCATCAGGCAGACGAGGCGGGTGTCCGGCGCCAGCGCCTCGACCACCGCCTCGGCGGGGACGACCCCGTCGCCTCCCGGGGACACGACGACCACCCGCAGGCCGCGGCGGGCGAGCCGGGCGGCCCCCTCGCGCACCGACGGGTGCTCGAGCGCCGAGACGACGATCGCGCCGCGCCAGCCGGCGCGCTCCCCGACGTGCTCCAGGACGGCGTTGTTGGCCTCGGTGCCGCTGCCGGTGAAGACCACCTCCGGCGGGCGCGCCCCGAGGAGCGCCGCCACCTCCTCGCGCGCCTCCTCGACCGCCCCGCGCGCCGCCTGGCCGAAGGCGTGGCGCGAGGAGGGGTTCCCCCAGCGCTCGCCCAGCCAGGGGAGCATGGCCGCCCGCGCCCACGGGTGGAGCGGCGTGGTGGCATTGTGGTCGAGGTACACCGGTTGCATGGCGCGGGATAGTGTAGCGCGCGCTTCCGCACCGTCCGGCCGATGAGACGACTCCCGATCGCCCTGGTCTGCGCCCTCTCCCTGGGCGCCGCCCTGCTTTCCGCGCCGCCCCCCGCCGCCGCCGCCGCCGCGGCGGAGAAGAAGCCCTCCCGCAAGGAGCTCAAGGCGCAGGAGGAGGCGATCCAGAAGCTGCCCGAGAAGTACCGCGCCTGGCTCGAGCAGGTCGCGGTGATCATCTCCGAGGAGGAGCGCGCCGGCTTCCTCGCCCTCGAGAAGGACTACCAGCGCGACGCCTTCATCAAGGAGTTCTGGGCGGCGCGCGACCCCTATCCCGACACCGCCCGCAACGAGCTCAAGGACCGCTTCGAGGAGCGCATGGCCGAGGCGCGCGCCACCTTCGAGGTCCTCGACGACCGGCGCGCCGAGCTGTTCCTTACCAACGGCCCCCCGGGCGCCCGCATCGTCTCGCGCTGCACCTCGATCCTGCAGCCGCTCGAGGTCTGGTACTACCGCCGCAGCGAGATCGCCGCCTTCGAGTTCTTCCTGGTCTTCTACAAGCACTGGGGGGCGGGGAAGTTCCGGCTCTGGGAGCCGTCGGAGGGGCTCGAAGTCCTCTTCCAGCATGGCGAGCAGCCGAGCCTGCGGGCGATCGCCGACGGCTGCATCGACGGCGACAAGCTCGCCGCCGGCATCGGCTGGGTCTACCAGCAGGGCCTCTTCGGCTACGCCACGATCCTGCAGAAGATCGAGCGTCAGCCCGATCCGCCGAAGGGCGAGTGGGTGGCGACCTTCAAGTCCTACTCGACCGACCTGGCGCAGGGCACGCCGACCTTCCCGGCCAAGCTGGCGGTCGATTTCCCCGGCCGCCACCAGGCGCGCACCGTGGTCCAGGGCGTCGTCACCGTGCCGGTCGCCGAGGCCGCCGCCGTGCAGCTCGGCGAATACCGCTCCTACAACTTCGTGCTGACCGGCGAGGTGCTCCAGGAGGGAACCCTCTTCGAGAGCTTCCGCTACAAGTTCGACTTCCCGATCGAGGAAACCAGCGGCGATTCACTCGCCATGGTCTTCGAGCGCACGCTCCGCCCCGGCGACTACACCCTGGCCCTCAAGCTCGAGGACCTCAACGGCAAGCGCTTCTTCCGCGAGGAGCGGCCGCTCGCCGTGCCGCAGATGGCCAGGGATCTGCCGCCGCCGCCCCCCGCCGACGCCGAGAGCGCCCGTCTCCTCGCCGAGGCCAACGCCGCGATCTCTTCGGGTGAGCGGACGATCCAGCTCATCGAGCCGCACGGCGACCTCCACACCGGCATGCTGCGCTTCGAGACGCTGACCACCGGCCCCGGGATCGAGAAAGTCACCTTCGAGCTCGACGGCAAGCCGGTGCTGACCAAGAAGAAGCCGCCCTACAGCGTCGAGCTCGACTTGGGCTCGCTGCCGCGCACCCACGAGCTCGCCGCCGTGGCCTTCGACGGCGGCGGCCAGGAGGTGGCGCGCGACGCGCTGATGCTCAACGCCGGCGACCACCGCTTCGCCGTCGAGCTGGTCGAGCCGCGCGGCGGGCGCCGCTACGAGCAGAGCCTGCGCGCCGCCGCCGAGGTGCAGGTGCCGGAAGGGGCGGCGGTCGAGCGCGTCGAGTTCTACCTCGACGAGACGCTCGTCGCGACCCTCTACCAGCCCCCCTTCGCGCAGCCGATCCTGCTGCCCGCGGGGAACGCGCTCGCCTACGTCCGCGCCGTCGCCTACCTCGCCGACGGCGCCACCACCGAGGACACGGTCTTCGTCAACGCCCCCGACTACCTCGACGAGCTGGACATCGAGTTCGTCGAGCTCTACACGACCGTCGTGGACCGCCAGGGGCGGCCGATCGAGGGGCTGACGCAGAAGGACTTCACCGTCGTCGAGGACGGCGCCAGGCAGGAGATCGCGCGCTTCGAGACCGTCGCCGACCGGCCGATCCACGCCGCCGTGCTGCTCGACGTCTCGGCCTCGATGGAGCCGGAGATCCAGCGCGCCCAGGGGGCGGCGCTGCGCTTCTTCGAGCAGACGGTGCGGCCCAAGGACCGGGCGGCCCTGGTGACCTTCAACGACCGCCCGGCGCTGGCGGCCAAGTTCACCAACGAGCAGAAGACGCTGGCGGCGGCCCTTGCCGGGCTCAAGGCCGAGCGCGGCACCTCGCTCTACGACAGCCTCATCTTCGCCCTCTACTACTTCAACGGCGTGCGCGGGCAGAAGGCGGCGATCGTCCTCTCCGACGGCAAGGACGAGTCGAGCCGCTTCGCCTTCGAGGACGCCATGGAGTACGCGCGGCGGGCGGGGGTCACGGTCTACGCGATCGGTCTCGGCGAGGAGGTGGACCGCAAGAAGCTCGTGCGCCTCTCCGAGGAGACCGGCGGCCGCGCCTTCTTCCTGCAGAGCGCCGCCGAGCTCGACGGCATCTACGCCACCATCCAGCGCGAGCTGCGCTCGCAGTACCTGGTGGCCTACCAGTCGACCAACACCAGCGGCGAGGGGTTCCGCACCGTCGAGGTCAAGCTCGCCCGCGGCGGGCTCGAAGCCAAGACGATGCGGGGGTACTATCCCTAGCCGGATGTCGCTCGCGCAGGCCCGGACCCTCCTCCTCGCCCTGATCCTCTGCTCCACCGGCACCGCCGCCGCCGAGCCCGCGAGCCCCGCACCCCCTGACCTCCCGCCCCGCTACCAGCAGTGGCTCGCCGAGGTGGCGCCGCTGCTCGACGCCGCCGAGCGCGAGGCCTTCCTCGGGCTCTCCCAGGACTACCAGCGCGACGCCTTCATCCGCCAGTTCTGGCAGGTGCGCGACCCGCACCCCGAGACCGCCCGCAACGAGCTGGCGGAGGGCTGGACGGAGCGGGCGCAGGTGGCGCGCGAGCGCTTCGGCGGGCTCGACGACCAGCGCGCGCGCGTCCTGCTCTTCCTGGGCGAGCCGGCCGAGCGCTTCGACGTGCGCTGCTCGGAGGTGCTCCTGCCGCTCGAGGTCTGGCGCTACGCCAGCGCCGAGCGGGTGGCCGGGAACTTCAACCTGGTCTTCGTGCGCGCCTACGGCGGCGGCGGCAAGTTCGAGGTCTGGGTGCCCGGCGACGGGCTCCGCCCGCTCGTCGTCGCCGACTTCCGCCTGGCGCAAGGCGGCGACCGCGGGGCCCTCGAGGCGATCGCCCAGCAGTGCCCGCGCGGCGAGGAGGTGGCCGGGCACCTGCTGCGGGCGGTGGACTGGCGGGAGCTCGAAGCCCGCCTCCTCCCCGACCCCGGCGGCGAGTGGGTGCAGACCTTCCTCTCCCGCTCGACCGACCTGCCGGCCGACGCCCGTCCCCTCCCCGCCCGCCTCGAGCTCGCCTTCCCGGCCAAGCGGCAGAGCCGCACGATCGTCCAGGGGGTGGTGACGGTGCCGCGCGGCGAGGCGCGGCCGGAGCGGCTGGGCGAGGTCGGGATCTACAGCTTCCTCCTCGACGGCGAGGTGGTGCGCAAGGGGGAGCTGTTCGACCACTTCCGGGTGAAGTTCACGCTGCCCGAGGCGGCGGCCGCCGGCGAGGCGATCCCGCTGGTCTTCGAGCGCTCGCTCCGCCCGGGCATCTACCGGCTGGTGCTGCGGGTCGAGGAGACGACCTCGCGCCGCTTCTTCCGCCAGGAGCTGGACCTGGAGGTGCCGGACGTGGTGGAGGCCGCCGCCGCCGCGCCCGCCCCGGGCGCCGCGGCGGGCGCGCCGCTGCCGGCGCTGCCCCACGCCCATCCGCTGCTCGTCGAGGCCAACGCCGCCCTGGCCCGGGCGCCGGCCGCCGCCGGGGAGAAGGAGCGCTCGATCCGCATCCTGCCGCCGCCGCCCGGGCTCCTGACCGGGCGGGCGCGGGTCGAGGCGATCGTCGCCGGCGAAGGCATCGACCGGGTGCGCTGGGACCTCGACGGCCGGCCGATCCTCTCGAAGAGCCGCCCGCCGTACAGCGTCGAGCTGGACCTCGGGCGCGACCCGCGCCTGCGCCGCCTCGCCGCCGTCGCTCTCGGGCCGGCCGGCGAGGAGCTGGCGAGCGACGAGCTGCGGTTGAACGCCGGGCCGCACCGCTTCTCGCTCCGCCTCGTCGAGCCGGAGCCGGGGAAGACCTACCGCGCGAGCCTGCGCGCCCAGGCCGAGGTCGAGGTGCCGGAGGGGGAGAAGCTCGACCGCGTCGAGTTCTTCTTGAACGAGGACCGGCTGGCGACCCTCTACCAGCCGCCGTTCGCCCAGCCGCTGGTGCTGCCGGCGGCGAAGACCTCCACTTACGTGCGGGCGGTGGCCTACCTCGCCGACGGCAACTCCACCGAGGACCTGGTGCTGATCAACGCGCCGGAGTACGGCACGGCGATCGAGGTCAACATGGTGGAGCTGTACACGACGGTGGTGGACAAGCGCGGGCGGCCGGTGGACGGCCTGGTGCGCGAGGACTTCGCGGTGCGCGAGGACGGCGCGCCGCAGTCGATCTACCGCTTCGAGAAGGTGACCGACCTGCCGATCTACGCCGGCGTCATGCTCGACAACTCGGCCTCGATGGCCGAGGAGCTGGACGACGCGGTCAAGGGCGCGCTCGCCTTCTTCCAGACCGTGATCCAGCCCAAGGACCGCGCGGCGGTCGTGACCTTCAACGACCAGCCGAGCCTCGCCGTCCGCTTCACCAACGACGCGCAGGTCCTCTCGGCCGGCCTCGCCGGCCTCGCCGCCGAGGGCAACACCTCCTTCTACGACAGCCTGATCTTCACCCTCCACTACTTCGGCGGGCTCAAGGGGAAGCGCGCCCT
>DASWHY010000322.1:0-6723 GCA_036397955.1 Thermoanaerobaculia bacterium
GAGGCTGCGCGCGCCGGTGGCGTCGTGCGGCTCGACGAGGCGGAGGATGCGCAGGGCGTCGATCGCCTGGTCGAAGAGGTCGGCGTCGAGGAAGTCCGCGTGCAGCGAGCGCAGTTCTGCGGCGCGCAGCTCGGACAGCGCGGGGCTTGCCTCGACCAGCCGCGCGGCCCGGGTGAGGTGCCGGTGCGAGGTGCGGAGGAGGTCGCGGCGGGCGGCGCCGCCGTCCCGCCCGGCCAGCTCGGCGGAGGCCAGCGAGCGCGCCAGCTCGAGGCGGGCCGAGAACGGCCGCTCCTCGCTGACCAGCGGCTCGAGGAGGGCGAGGGCCTCGCCGGCGCGGCTCGAGCCGGTCAGCGCCCGCGCCTTGAGCAGGTGCCACTCGAGATCGCGCGACCCCTCCGGCAGCCCCTCGAGCACGGAGAGGGCGGCCTTGGGCAGCTCCTGGCCGTCGAGGAAGCTGTGGGCGCGGCGCTTGACCTCGTCGGCCGAGAGGACCTCGCCGAGCGCCAGCGAGCCGTCGAAAGCGCGGAAGGTGTCGGCGACGCGCAGCTTGCCGGCGGCGAAGGGGGCCTCGACGAGCAGGCGGCGGGCCGACGCCTCGCGCACGGCGGCGTCGTCCAGCCGCCGGCCGATGCGCCAGGCCAAGCTCTCCAGCTCGGTCGCGGCCTCCCCCTCGATCCCCTCGGCGCGCGCCGCCTCGACGAGGTCGAGGACGCCGCGGCTCTGCTCATCCGCGTCGGCCAGCCGGGCGGCGGCGAGGTAGGCCTGCGGCCGCAGCGGCGAGCCGGGGCAGGTGGCGAGGAGCTGGCCGTAGGCCTCGGCGGCGGTCTCGTCGTCGCCGCGCTTGCGGGCGGTCTCCCCGAGGAGGTAGAGCCGCCAGTCCTCCAGCGGGCCCCCGGCGGGGGCGGCCGCCAGCAGCTCCTCGGCCTCGGCGGTCGCGCCGGCGGCGTAGGCGTAGAGGGCGGCGAGGCGGAAGGCCTCCTTCATCCGGGCCGGCCGGCCGGCGGCGGCGCGGGCGAGGAGCTTCTGCGCCCGCTCGGCGTCTCCTTGGCGCAGCGCCTCGGCGGCGGCGCGGTAGGGCGCGGCGTCCAGCACGGCGGCCGCCGGCGCCTGCCGCTGCGGCGGCGTCACCGGGTCGGCGCCGCCCCGGCTGGGGGAGGTGCAGAGGAGGGACAGGCTGACGGGGAGGGAGAGGAGCGTGAGGAGGGCGATCCTGCGCAACGGCATGGGTCCTCTTCGTACCTCCGGAGTAACGCCTCGCGAGTCGAGGGCCCTGGCGGCTGGGAAGCCGCTCACGGCTGGTTACATCGCTTGTTGTGGCCGGGGAATGTAACACCTGCCCCGGAGGGCCTATTCCGGCCGCCCGGCGGCGGGCGGTACGATGGCGGGCGGAGCCCGGCCGACGATGCTGTCCCTGCGCGACCTCTTGGGTGCGAGCCGACCCGCGGACCCCGCGGGCGAGACCGACACGGTGCGCGAGATCGTCCGCCGCCTGGAGGCCCTGCCGCCGGAGCGGGCGCGCTACGTCGCCGCCTTCGCCTACGTCCTGGCGCGGGTCGCCCACGCCGACCTCGCCATCTCGGAGGAGGAGACGCTCCGCATGGAGCGCGTCCTGGTCGAGCGCGGCCACCTGCCGGAGGCGCAGGCGGTGCTGGCGGTGGCGATCGCCAAGGCCCGGGCACATGCCGCCGCCGGCACCGAGGACTTCCTGGTCACCCGCGAGTTCAAGCAGCTGGCGACGCGCGAGCAGTGCCGCGAGCTGCTCGACTGTCTCTTCGCGGTCTCGGCCGCCGACGACTCGATCTCGGGCGTCGAGGACGACGCGATCCGGCGGGTGGCGAGCGAGCTCGACCTCTCCCCGGGAGACCTCGCCGCCGCCCGCGCCGCCTGGCGGGCGTATCGCGCGGTGCTGCGCCCCTCCTCCTGATCCCCGCGCCCGGCAGGCCCTTTGCTACGATGCGCCGCCATGTCGCGGCGCGACCGACGGAACCAGACCAAGGGGTGCTTCGCCCGCGGGCTCATGGCGGCCGCGCTGCTGGTCGTGGCGCTGGCGGCTGCGAGCGCCTTCTGGGTGGGTGGCGCGCCGGACGTCGAGATCAAGCCGAAGCTCCCGGGCATCGGACGCAACACGCCGGTCGAGATCGTCCTCGACGACGCCGGCCGCGCGACGGCGCTGCGGGTCGAGGTAGTGCAGCAGGGGAAGACCGTACCGGTCGCCGAGCGGCAGCTCCCGCCGCGCCCGCGGTGGCAGCTCTTCGGCGGCGGGAAGCCCGCGACGCTGACCGTCGGCGTCGGGCGCGACACGGTCAAGGGCCTGCGCTCCGGGCCGGCGACCGTGCGGGTCACCGTCGAGCGCGCCGGCAGCTGGGCGCGCACGCCGCCGCCGGTGGTCGAGGAGGTCGAGCTGCCGGTGCGGCTGGCGCCGCCCGTCCTCGGCGTCGCCTCGCTCCACCACTTCGCGGCGCAGGGGGGCGCGGAGTGCGTCGTCTACCAGGTCGGGCCAACGGCGGTGCGGGACGGCGTGCGCTCCAGCGGCTGGTGGTTCCCCGGCCAGCCGCTCCCCGGCGGCGGCAAGGGGGCGCGCTTCGCCCTCTTCGGCATCCCCTACGACCTCGCCGACCCGGCGCAGATCCGCCTGGTGGCGATCGACGACGTCGGCAACGAGGCGGCGGTCGGCTTCATCGACCAGTTCAAGGCGCGGCCGCCGCGCACCGACACGATCGAGGTCACCGACCCCTTCATGAACAAGGTGGTGCCGGAGATCCTCGGCCACTCGCCGGAGCTGGACGACAAGGGGGGCCTGCTCGAGAACTACCTCGCGATCAACCGCGAGCTGCGGCAGAAAAACAACCAGACCCTGAAGGAGCTCGGCGGCCGCTCGGCGAAGCGCTTCCTCTGGAACCAGCCCTTCCTGCCGATGGCCAACACCGCCATCACCGCCGCCTTCGCCGACCATCGCACTTACCTCTATCAGGGCAAGGAGGTCGACCAGCAGTACCACCTCGGCTTCGACATGGCCTCGGTCGAGCGCGACGCCGTGCCGGCCAGCAACCGGGGCGTCGTCGTCCTCGCCCGCTACTTCGGGATCTTCGGCAACGCCGTGGTCCTCGACCACGGCTACGGCCTGCAGAGCCTCTACGGCCACCTCTCGACGCTCGACGTGGCGGAGGGGCAGACGGTGGAGCGCGGGCAGACGTTGGGGCGCTCGGGGCAGACGGGCTTGGCCGGCGGCGACCACCTCCACTTCACGATGCTCCTCGGCGGCCTGGCCATCAACCCGATCGAATGGTGGGACCCGCACTGGATCCAGGACCGGGTGGCGCGCAAGCTCGGCCGCGCCCTGCCCTTCCAACCGTAGCGCCCGGAGCCGGCCCGCAGGGGCGGGCCGGGATGCCGGGCGTTTTTCTCCCATGGACGTCCGCCTCGACAAGTGGCTCCAGATCGCCCGCGTCTTCAAGACGCGCTCGCAGGCCACCCACGCCTGCACGCTGGGCCGGGTGAAGGTCAACGGCCAGCCCGCCAAGCCGCACCGCCACCTGGCGCTGGAGGACCGGGTCGAGGTGGAGCAGGGCGAGTGGACGCGGCTGCTGGTCGTCAAAGAGCTGCGCGACCGGCCGCTGCCCAAGGCGGAGACGGCACGGCTCTACGAGGACCTCTCGCCGCCGCGCCCCGTCCTCGACCCGCTCGAGCGCCTGCTCCGCCGACCGCCGTCCCGCCGCGCCGCCGGCGCCGGCCGCCCCACCAAGAAGGAGCGGCGGGAGGTCGAGCGGTTGAGCCGTCGCGACGACACTTAGCGTTCCGTTCGCCGCAGCGCCAGCAGCGTCAGGTCGTCGGTCCGCGGCTGGCCGTTCAGGAAGGCCTCCATGTCGCGCCGGCAGGCCGCCACCACTTCGTCGGGCGGCAGCCTCGCCGCGCGCCGCAGGGCCGCCGCGGCGCGGCCGATGCCGAATTCCTCGTCTCCCACCGTCGCCTCGGTCCAGCCGTCGGTGTAGACCACGAGCGTCTCGCCGCCGCGTAGCGACAGCTCGCGGCTCTCGTACCCGCCGCCGGCGAACAGCCCGAGCGGCAGCCCGGCGCCCTCCACGGGACGCACGCCGCGGGCGTCGGCGAGCAGAGGGCGCGGGTGGCCGGCGTTGGCGAGCTCGACGCCACCCCCGGAATGGAGCCGCGCCACCACCATGGTGGCGTAGCTCGCGCCCGTCGTGGCCTCGAAGAAGAGCCGATTGACGCGCGCCAGCAGCTCGCCGAGCGGCAGGTCGGGCGCGGCGAGGGCGCGGAAGAGCGCGTGCAGGTGCGACTGCAGGAGCGAGGCCGCCACCCCCTTGCCCACCACGTCGCCGAGCAGGAGGTGCAGCGGCTCGTCGTCGCGTTGCGGTCGCAGGAGGTCGACGTGATCGCCCGACACCGGCCCGCGCGGCTCCCAGAGGAAGGCGAGCTCCCAGCCGTCGTGGGTGAGCCGCGACGGCGGCAGCAGCGAGCGCTGCAGCCGCGCCGCCGCCTCGAGGTCGCGCTCCAGGGAATGGCGCTCCTCGGCGGAGAGGCACTCGAGGCAGACCCTGATCAGCGGGTCGGCCTCCAGCCGCTCCACGCTAATCTGCTCGTGGCAGACGGCGCAGGTCCCCCAGTCGCCGATCTCCAGCGACGCCAGCGTCCCCTCGACGCGGCGCAGCAGGTCGACGAGCCGCTGCTCCCGCCGCGCCTGGGCAAGCTCGGCGAGTTGCTTCCGCCTCGCCAGCAGCCGCTCGGCGACCTGTTGCTCGACGGGCGTCATCGCACGCTCCCGCCCCTCGCTTTCTTGAGCACCGCGATCTGGCCGGCGTGGTAGGCGTTGTGCTGCAGGATGCCGAGCAGCTGCCCGCGCACCGTGGGATCGGAGCCGGTCACCGCGCCGTCGAGCCGCTCGTCGTCGAGCGCCAGCAGCGCCGCGTGGAGGCCGCGGTGTGCCTGCTCGAGGCCGGCGAGCGTCCGCCGCCAGGCCTCCGGCGAAGCCGCGCCGTCGCGGGGGAAGTCGACCTCCGGCGGCACGTCGGTCACGCTCTCGCCCTCCATCCGCCGACGCGCGGCGTCGATCCAGAACGCCGTGTGGCCGACGATCTCGGCGATGGTGTGGACTCCCTCCGCGCTGCGGTGCGCGGCGGTGTCGGCGTCGACTCCCTCCAGGGCCTCGGCGAGCGACGGCCCGTGCCAGGCGCCGCCACGGAAGGAGCGCTCGAGCTGGTCGGCGAGCCGGGTGGTCTCGACCCGTCTGGGATCGGGGTACTGGTCGTTGAAGATCGAGGGAGGGCCGGTCATGGGGGTAAAACTAGCACCAGCCGCGGCTGACGGCTCGCCGCTCCGCTACGAGCCCAGGAACTCCCCGACCGGCGCCAGCGACTCGCTGTGGTCGCAGAGGATCTTCAAGATGACCAGGAGCGGCACCGCGATGAGCGCCCCCGTCACCCCCCAGATCCACCCCCAGAAGGTCAGGCCGACGAAGATCACCACCGGGTTGAGCGTCAGCCGCCGGCCGAGCACCAGCGGCGTCACGAAGTAGCTCTCGACGAAGTTGATGACCAGATAGGCCGCCGGCACGAGCATCGCGTGCCCGGTCTCCGGGAAGGTGAGGAAGGCGACGACCGCCATGACCGCGGCGCCGACGATCGCGCCGACGTAGGGGACATAGTTGAGGAGCGCCACCATCACCGCCCAGAGCACCGGGTTGGGCATGTCGAGGAGATAGAAGGCGAGCCCGACCGCGGCGCCGAGGCCGATGTTGATCAGGGTGAGGGTCGAAAGGTAGGTGGAGACCTCGAGCTGGACCTGGCGCAGGATCTCGACCGCGCGCTTCTTGTCCGCGAGCGTCGGCAGGACGCGCACCAGCTTGAGCAGGAAGAGGTCGCCGGCGGCGAGCAGGAAGTAGAGCAGCACCAGCACCACGAAGGAGTTGGCGGCGAAGTTCCAGACGTTCTGGAAGAGGCGCTGGCCGAGGCTCTGGCTCTCGACCTCCACCGGCCGCGGCCCCTCCTCGCCGACCTGCGTCATCTCCTCGACCCGCGCCGTCGCCGCGCTCATCCGCTCGACCGGCGCCTTGAGCTCGCGCAGCTTGGCCTCCAGCGTCCGCATGCTCCCCGGCGCGCGGTCCATCCATTCGACGGCCGGTCCCGCCAGGTAGAAGCCCCCGGCCACCAGCGCGCCGACCAGCGCCAGCAGCACGACGAGAGCGCCGAGCCCCGCCGGGATGCGCAGCCTCTTCAAGCCGCGGACGAGCGGCTGGAGCACGAAGCTCAGCAGCAGCGCCAGCACCACCGGCAGAAGGAAGACGCGCGCGAAGTAGAGGGTGTAGAGGCAGGCGAGAACGAAGAGGCCGCTCAACGCCGCCGAGCGGACGGAAAACGGCCCCGTGAGAGCGTCGCGCAGGCGGCTTCCTCCCTGCAAAGGCCCGGATGGCTACCCGAGCGGGTGGCGGCTTGGTCAATCAGGGCGACCGCTCGTGCGACTTAGCAGTGACCTCCGCGCCCTGGTGGCCGGGGAAGAGAGCAAGGGGTGTGCCATCAACCCCCGAAGAGCGGGAGCTGCCAGACCTCGCCGCGGACGAGGTTCGAGGCGCCGACCCCGAGCAGGCGCACCGGACGGGTGGCGGCTGCGGTGCGGGTCAGGAGGTCTTGGGCGCAGGCGGCGATCGCGCGCTCGTCGCAGGTCGGGAGGTCCAGGGTGCGCGAGCGGGTGATCGTCGTGAAGTCGCCGTAG
>DASWHY010000323.1:0-2726 GCA_036397955.1 Thermoanaerobaculia bacterium
GGCTACGACGTGGTGCTCGTGGAGACGGTGGGGGTGGGCCAGGCCGAGGTGGTGGTGGCCGAGATGGTCGACTTCGTCGTGCTGTTGCTGCTGCCGGGAGCGGGCGACGAGCTCCAGGGAATCAAGCGCGGCATCCTCGAGTGGATCGACCTGGTGGCGGTCAACAAGGCCGACGGCGAGCGCGCGCTCGCCGCCCGCGAGGCGCGCGCGCAGTACGAGGCGGCGCTGCGGTTCGTGCGTCCGCCGAGCCCCCTGTGGACGCCGCCGGTGGTCACCGCGAGCGGCCTCCACGGCGACGGCCTGGGCGAGCTGTGGGTACACGTCGAGGAGCACCGCCGCTTGCTCTCGGAGGCCGGCGAGCTCGCCGAGCGCCGCCGAGCGCAGCAGCGGCGCTGGATGTGGTCCCTGATCGAGGACGAGCTGCTGGCGGCTTTTCGCCGCGATCCGCGGGTGGCCTCGCTGCTGCCCGGCCTCGAGGACGACGTCGCCGCCGGCCGTACCACGGCCACCCTGGCGGCGCGGCGGCTGCTGGAGATCCACGGGAGATCGGAAGTCACAGACGTTCGAGATCGTCCCACACCCGCGACAACGCCACGGCGCGGATCTTCTCCGCCATAGGGAAGGTCTCGTCACCGGCATAGACCACGTCGATTCGCTCGAGCCCCAGATCCGTGAGCGCAGTGTTCATCGAGCTGGAGACCCGGGGAGCAACGGTCCTCTTGAACTCGAATCCCAATCGCCTCTTCCCCCGGACGACCACCAGATCGATCTCAGCGCCCGCATGGGTCGCCCAGAAGTAGACCTCCTCTCGTCGCGCACCGAGCCGGGTGACCACCACCTCCTGAGCGAAGCCTTCCCAGGAGGCCCCCAGCTTGGGATGGCTCAGAACGTCGTCCTGAGTCTCCAGGTTGAGCAGGGTGTGCAGGAGGCCGGAATCGGCCAGGAAGACCTTGGGGGACTTGACCTGGCGCTTCTTCAGGTTCTCGTGCCAGGGCGGGAGGCGCCGCATCACGAACGTCGAGGTCAACAGGTCGAGGTAGCGCCGGACGGTCGACTCGGAGACTCCGAAGGAACGGGCGAACTGCGCGCCGCTCCACACCTCGCCGTGCGCATGGGCCAGCATCGTCCAGAAGCGGTGCAGCGTTTCGTAGGGCAGGGCGGTGGAGCCGAGCTGGGGCAGGTCCCGTTCGAGGAAGGTGCGTACGAAGTCGCGACGCCACTGGGCGCTCGCGGCGTCCGAGTCGGCCAGGAAGGAGCGCGGGAAGCCGCCGCGCAGCCACAGGCGGCGCAAGTGCTCGCCACCCACCTCTTCGAGCGAGAAGCCCCGGAGCTCGTAGTAGGCGATGCGGCCGGCGAGCGACTCGGAGCTCTGTCTCAGGAGATCCGGAGAAGCGCTTCCCAGCACCAGGAACTGGGCCGGCGAGCCGGGCCTGTCGACGAGAACCCGCAGCACCGGGAAAAGCTCCGGACGCCGTTGGATCTCGTCGAGGACGACGAAACCCTCCAGTTCCTGCAGCGCCAGCATCGGATCTTGGAGCCGCGCCAGATGGGCGGGGTTCTCGAGATCGAAGTGCCGGTTCTCCTGCGAATGGCGCCGGATCAGCTCCCTCGCCAGGGTGGTCTTCCCCACCTGCCGGGCACCGATGATGGCCACGACCGGGTTCCGCTCGAGGAGCTTCTCGATTTGGACAAGGTGGCGCGGTCGATCCAACATGAGCGGAGCTTACCTTGAAAATCCGTCACGCCGAGACGGATTTTCAAGGTCAACGACCCTCGCCTACGGCCGCACGGCCGCTGCCGCCGCCGGCACGTCGCGCACGTCGGCGAACCCGGCGAGCACCAGGTAGAGCTGGTAGCAGCGCAGCAGATCGAGCGAGGCGAGCTCGACGTCGGAAGGGAAGCGCAGGCTGCGGTCGTCGAACTGGATCTTCAGGCGCCCGCCCAGGTCCATGAGCTGGAAGCGGCCGCGCGGCGTGCGGCACGCCACGTCCTTCAACAGCCGCAGCAGCTCGCCGCTCTGCTCGAGCAGGTTCATGACCATGACCTGGCGGTCCGGCTCGGTGAAGATGCGCACGTATGGGTCGAGCTCCGGCTCGCCGAGCCACAGGCGCTCGAGGCCGGCGCACCAGAAATGGCCGGGATGGGTGTCGATCACCAGGTTACCGAGGCGGCTCCTGGCGCCCCGCTTCGCGGTCAGCGCGATCGAGTCGCGCTCGCCCCCGGGCCGCAGCAGGTGGTAGTGCACCACCGCCCCGTCCCGGCTCCACGGCACCGCAAGCGCCAGGGGCCGCTCCCGTCCCTCGAGACCGCAGGCCTGCAGCGTCCCCCTGGGGGGATCGAGGGGGGAGATCTGCAGGCCGTGCCGCTCGGCGACCCGCTGGACCAGGTACAGGGCCTCGGCGTGGCGGCTCTGCCCCGTCCGCAGCTCCACGAGGAAGAAGATCGCCATCACCAGGGCGACGGCGGCCGAAATCGTGAGCGTCTCCATAGAAGCTCCTGGGGCGATTGTCTCAGAAACTCGCCGCCGCCGCCAGCGCGTAGTAGAATGCCGCTCCCTCGCCGTCCGGGGCGGCGGCGCCCCCTTTCTCAGGGTACGACCGCATTCGATCCCGCGGAGCTTCGTCATCGCATGTATCAGAATCGCCGCAACATCCTCGCCATCGGCGTCAGCGCCGAGGAGTTCGACCGCGTGGCTCCCTTCCTGGCCCGCGACAGCTTCGAGGTCG
>DASWHY010000324.1:0-5472 GCA_036397955.1 Thermoanaerobaculia bacterium
CGGAGAGGGGCGCGGCGGGGGTGGCGGCAGCCGTGGGGCCGGCCGCGCACGCGAGCGTCAGCGCCAGCAGGACGGTGGCTCTCACGCGCTGCCGCGCGCCTCCGGCTCCATCAGCAGCCCCGCCAGCAGCGCCGCCCGCTCGGGCATGCGGTCCACCCAGACGAACTCGTGGGCGGCGTGGGCGCCGTCGCCGACCGGGCCGAGGCCGTCGAGGGTCGGCGCGAAGGCGCTCGTCGTGTTGCCGTCCGAGGCACCGCCGGCAGTGCCCTCTTCGAGCTCCAGCCCCAGCCGCGCCGCCACCGCCAGCGCCTGCTGCCAGAGGGCGCAGTTCCCCGGCGTCCGCTCGAGCGGCGGCCGGTCGATCCCGCCTTCGACCTCCAGCCGCGTCCCGGGCGTGGCCGGCGCGAGCCCGCGGATCGCCCGCTCCAGCGCCGCGAAGTCCTCGAGCCGCAGCATCCGCACGTCCACCACCGCCTTGGCCTCCGGCGGCACGACG
This sequence comes from Thermoanaerobaculia bacterium, assembly GCA_036397955.1. Lineage (GTDB taxonomy): Bacteria > Acidobacteriota > Thermoanaerobaculia > Multivoradales > UBA5704 > DASUNQ01. The sequence goes on from DASWHY010000324.1 coordinate 497, forward strand.
TTGCGGCGGATCCCCCCTTCGAAGATCCCGACGGTCACGGTCGTCCCCTTTGCCGGATCGCCCAGGGCGTGCAGCCGGATCACCTGGTGCGCCAGCTCGAGGACGGCGCTCGCCCCTTTCTCCGGCTCGAGGCCGGCGTGGGCGGCCTTGCCGTGCGCGGTGACGGTGAAGCGGGCGTTCCCCTTGCGCTCGGTCTTGAGCCGCCCCCCGGGCTCGAGCGACGGCTCGAGCACGAAGACCCGCGCCACCCGGCGGGCGAGCCGTTCGATGCGGGCGGTGGACTCCTCGCTCCCCACCTCCTCGTCGGAGCTGACGAAGAGGAGCGGCGCGAGCGGCGGCTCCAGCCCGAGCTCGGCCAAGGCGCGGAGGGCGAAGACCCCCTGCACCAGGCCGGCTTTCATGTCGTAGACGCCGGGGCCGGTGAGGCGGCCGCCGGCAAGCACCACCGGCATCGTTGCCAGCGCGCCGAGCGGCCAGACGGTGTCGCAGTGGCCGAGGAGGAGCTGGGCGCGGCGGGCGCGCGGCCGGCGGGCCGGCGAGGCGTAGAGCTGGCCGCCCGAGGCCTTCCCGGGCAGGCGCCGGACGCGGTAACCGGCCGGGGCGAGCGCCTCCCCCAGGAGAGCGAAGACGGGCCCCTGCGCCGCCGGCACGTGCGAGGGGCTCTCGGCCTCCGCCAGCCGCCGCAGCAGCTCCACCATCTCCCCCTGCCGCGCGCGCAGGCGGTCGAGGAGCGCCTTCACCTCTCCCCCGCCGCCACGGGCGCGGGGCGCTCCCCCTCCGCCGGCGCCGGCAGGTCGCGCCAGGTCGTCTCGTCGTCGTCGAAGATCGGCAGGTTGGGCTGGCGGCCGCGGCGGGCGTTGACGTGCCACCCCCAGAGGAGCGCCCACTTGAGGTAGCTGCCGTACGCCTGGAGCATGCAGAAGACCAGGCCGTGGAGGCCGTCGAGGACGCCGAGCTGGAAGACGTAGGTGCGCAGGAATCGCCAGAGCGGGCGGCCGAAGACCTCGGTGGCGCCCGAGCGCTTCCCCTCCTTCCAGTTCTGCGCCGCCCCCCAGAAGCTGTACTTCTCGATCCGCCGGACGTAGTCGTCCAGGCTGTCGGTCATGTAGTGCTCCATCGGATGGCGCAGCCGCGGCGCCGGCCCCTGGGTGATCATGTCGGCGTGCACCCGGCGGTTGGGATAGCGCGCCGTGCCGCGGCGCACCAGCCGCACCACCTGGTCGTGCTGCCAGCCGGAGAAGCGGATCACCTTGCCCAGGAAATAGACCCGCCGGCGGATGGTGTAGGCATGGTGGCGCGGGCCGGCGGCGAGCAGCTCCTCGATCTCGCGCCGGAGCGCCGGCGTGCAGCGCTCGTCGGCGTCGAAGATCAGGATCCAGTCGTGCGCCACCTGGTCCATCGCCCAGTTCTTCTGCGACGCCGAGCCGAAGTAGGTGCGCTGGACGCAGCGGGCGTTGGCGAAGCCGCGCACGATCTCGGGGGTGCGGTCGGTCGAGAAGGAATCGACGACCAGCACCTCGTCGCACCAGGCGAGCGACTCCAGGCAGCCGGCGATGTGCTGCTCCTCGTTGAAGGTGGTGACGATCGCGGCGACGGCGGGGCGGGTCGGGCCGGGGGCCTGAGGGGGGCTGGCCATGCGACGGCGGGATGGTATCAAGGATATCCTTCGCCCCTCCGTGACCAGCCCCGGGTCCCCCCTCTTCCGCAGGCTGCGCCCCTACCTCGTCTTCCTCCTCCTCGTAACCATCAAGGTCGCGGCGCGCCTGTTCTACCGTATCGACATGCGCTGGATCGGCGAGGTCGCGCCCGACCCCTGGCGCCACGTCCGGCTGGCGGCGGTGCTCAACCACACCAGCCTCTACGAGCCGCTCTTCGCCGGCGGCTGCCCGCTCCACTTCCTCTGGCGGATCGCCCGCCACGGGGTGGTGCCGATCGCCGACAAGACCGCCGGGCGCCTCGTCGTCGGCGGCTTCTTCAAGCTGATCGCGGCGCAGGTCATCTCGATCACCCGGCGGCGCGACGAGACCTGGGACGAGGTGCTGGACCGCATCGACCCCGACGCCATGGTTATCATCCTCCCCGAAGGGCGCATGAAGCGCGCCACCGGCCTCGACGTGCAGGGCCAGCCGATGACGGTGCGCGGCGGCGTCGCCGACATCCTCGAGTCGATCGGCGGCGGCCATCTAGTGCTGGCCTACAGCGGCGGCCTCCACCACATCCAGGCGCCGGGCGAGCGCTGGCCGCGCCTGTTCAAGACCATCCGCATGCGGCTGGAGGCGCTCGACCTCGGCGCCTACCGCGAGGCGCTGATTCAGACTGCAGGAGCGGACGGCTTCAAACGGGCGGTGATCGAGGACCTGGAGCGGCGGCGCGACGCGATCTGCCCGCCGCTCGCGGAGGCCGCGCCGTGAGCGTCGTGCTCGCGGCCCCCCGCCTCGCGACCAGCCGTGCCGGCGGGCTTCGCGGCTGGGCGATGCGCCGGCTCCTCCGGCTCGCCGTCGAGGAGGCCTCGGCCGCCCTCCACACCTTCCGCTACGCGACCCCCGCGCTGCGCGAGCGGATCGAGCAGCTCGCCGAGACCTACTTCGAGGGCTATCTCGCGGCGATCGAAGAGGACGGCGCGGCGCTCCGCGCCCGTCTCGAGCGCGCGCCGTCCGAGCTGCGGAGCTTCGCCTACGAGGGAGCGGGCACCGGCCTCGCCGCCCTCGACGCCATCACTCCCTGGGGCGCGGACCGGCTGGGGCGCTTCTTCCGCGGCCCCGGCTCCGACCACGCCTACATCATCCACATCGGCGCCGGCTGGGCGATCGCCCGACTGCCCCACCTCGGCGGCCGCATCGTCGCCCGCCTCGACCCCGTGCTGCGCTGGCTCGGCTACGACGGCTGGGGCTTCCACGAAGGGCTCTTCGCCAGCCGGCGCACCGTCGAGGGGCGCGCCGTCCCGGGGCGGCTGGCCGGCTACGCCCGCCGCGCCTTCGACCAGGGGGTGGGGCGGAGCCTCTGGTTCGTCGAGGCGACCGAGCCGGAACGCATCGCCCGCCGCATCGCCACCTTCGAGCCGGCGCGCCGGGAGGATCTCTGGAGCGGTGTGGGATTAGCCTGCGCCTACGCCGGCCGGCGGGAGGAGGAGGCGCTGCGCGAGCTGGCGCGCGTCGCCGGCGAGCACGCCCCGTACCTCGCCCAGGGGGCCGCCTTCGCCGCCGAGTCGCGCCGCCGCTCCGGCGAGGAGGCGCCGCAGACCGAGCTTGCCTGCCGCGTCTTCTGCCGCGCCACCCCCGCCGAGGCCGCGGCGGAGGTCGCCGCGGCCGGGCGCGACCTGCCGCCCGACGGCGCCCTCCCGGCTTTCGTGGTCTGGCGGCGCCGGGTGCGGGAACGTTTTTCGCAGGCGGCAGAAGCGTGAGCCTCTTCACCCGCCGTCTCGAGCTTTTTCGGGCCTTCGGCATCCCGATCCGTCTCGACCTCTCCTGGTTCGTCGTCTTCCTGCTCGTCACCTGGTCGCTGGCGACGCGCGCCTTCCCGACGCTCGTCCCCGGCCTCGGGCCGGTGCTCGCCTGGTCGATGGGGGCGGCGGGGGCGCTCGGCCTCTTCGGCTCGGTCCTCCTCCACGAGCTCGGGCACGCGGTGACCGCGCAGCGGCTCGGCGTGCGGATGCGCGGCATCACCCTCTTCCTCTTCGGCGGCGTCGCCGAGATGGCGGAGGAGCCGCGCACCCCGAAGGCGGAGTTCCTGGTGGCGGTGGCGGGGCCGGCGGTCTCGGTCGGGCTGGCGCTTGCCGGCGGCGGCGCAGCGCTGCTGGGCCGGGCCGCCGGCTGGCCGGCACCCGTCGTCGCCGTCGTCGGCTACCTCGGCCTGATCAACGGCGTCTTGGTCGCCTTCAACTTGATCCCCGCCTTCCCGCTCGACGGCGGACGGGTGCTGCGCTCGGCCCTCTGGGCCTGGAAGGGCAGCCTGCGGCAGGCGACGCGCATCTCCTCGGCGATCGGCTCGGCCTTCGGGTTCGCGCTCGTCGCCTGGGGGGTCTGGCAGGTCCTGCAGGGCGAGATCTTCGGCGGCGTCTGGTCGTTCCTGATCGGCATGTTCCTGCGCAACGCGGCGCGCATGTCCTACCAGCAGCTCCTCCTGCGCCGGGCGCTCGAAGGCGAGCCGGTCGAGCGCTTCATGCACCCCGACCCGGTGACCGTGCCGCGGCAGATCTCGGTGCAGGAGCTGGTGGACGACTACGTCTACCGCCACCACTTCAAGTTCTACCCGGTAGTGGACGAGGCGGGGCGCCTGGTCGGGTGCGTGACGACGCGGCGGATCAAGGAGCTGCCGCGCGAGGAGTGGCAGAGCCAGACCGTCGGCGCCATCGCCGACCGCTGCGACGCCGAGAACACCGTCCCCGCCGGCGCCGACGCCATGCACGCCCTCTCCCGCATGAGCCGCACCGGCGCCTCGAGATTGCTCGTCGTCGACGGCGACCGGCTGCTGGGGATCCTCTCGCTCAAGGACCTCCTCAAGTTCTTCGCGCTGAAGATGGAGCTGGAGGAGGGGAAGTAGGTCACCGCGAAGGAGGAAGACCGATGCCGTTCTACCTGACCCGGTTCAGCTACACGCCAGCAACATGGGCGAAGCTCATCAAGAACCCCGAGGACCGCCGAGCGGCAGCCAAGCAGTACGTCGAAGCAGTCGGCGGAAAGCTGCACGGCTTCTGGTATGCCTTCGGCGATCACGACGCATACAGCTTGTGGGAGGCGCCGGATAACGTCTCGATGGCAGCCACGGCGATCGCGATCAGCGCCGGCGGTGCGCTGAGCTCCTTCCAAACGACTGTCTTGCTGACCGTCGAGGAGACGCTCGCAGCCATGCAAAAGGCCTCGTCGATCGCGTATCGGCCGCCGGGGGAGTTGGAGGAGGGGAAGTAGTAGGACGCCCGTGCCAAGCTCAAGGTCGAGGGAGCGGGACCGTAACCCATCGCGTAGGATCACGCAGGCTGC
>DASWHY010000325.1:0-9642 GCA_036397955.1 Thermoanaerobaculia bacterium
CGCCTCAGCCGCCGGCGCGCTGGCCGGCGCGCGCCGCTCCGGCCGCCAGCGCGTCGCGGTAGAAGGCGGCGAGGTCCTGCTTGAACTTCGCGTGGTCGGCGGCGCGGATGTACATCATGTGCCCCGACTCGTAGAAGGCCACCCGCAGGTTGCCGCGCAGCTCCTCGGGGAGCCCCAGGTGCTCGGCGGTGTAGACCGAGTCGAAGTAGGGCGTCGCCAGGTCGTAGTAGCCGGAGGCCATGAGCACCGCGAGGTGCGGGTTCTTGGTCATCGCCTGCCGCAGCCGCTCGGCGACGTTGACGTAGCGGTTCTGGAAGCCGCGGTAGCTCCAGGGCCAGACCCTCGCCAGCCGCTCGTAGACCAGGTCGATCTCGAACTTCAGCTCGCGGCGCAGGAAGTCGTTGAAGGCCGCCACGTACGGCCCGTCCACCGAGGTCAGGCTGGGGTCGAACTCGAAGCTCTCGCCGGCGGCGTCGAGGTCGCGGCCGGTGAAGCGGCTGTCGATCCGCCCCACCGTCTTGCCCTCGGCGCGCAGCAGCTCCTTGGTGAAGCGGAAGATGTCGATCCGCAGGTTGGTGCGCTCGAGGTACTCGGGCGTGAGCCCGGTGTAGCGCGCCACCCGCTCGGCGATCTCGCGCCGCCGCGCCGGCGGCAGCCGGTCCCCCTCGAGGAGCGCCGACGCGTACTCGCCGCGCGCGAAGCGCTCCACCTCGTCGAGCAGCGCCCGCAGGTCGCCGGAGAGCTCGGGCGCCAGCTTCTTGTGGTACCAGGCGGTGGCGGCGTAGCTCGGCAGGTGAATGACGTAGCCGATGTCGTTGCCGACGTGCAGCTCCTGGTTCTGAAAGTTGAGCACCGAGGAGATCAGCACGACGCCGTTGAGCTCCATGCCGAAGCGGTCCTGGAGGTAGGCGGCGAGCCCGGCGGCGCGGGTCGTGCCGTAGCTCTCGCCGGCCACGAACTTGGGCGACGCCCAACGCCCGTTGCGCGTCGTCCACAGGCGGATGAACTCGCCCACCCACTGGATGTCCTCCTCGAGCCCGTGGAACTGCTTGGCGTCCTCGCCCGGCGCCGGCCGGCTGAAGCCGGTCGAGACCGGATCGATGAAGACGAGGTCGGTCAGGTCGAGGATCGAGTAGCGGTTGTCGATCAGCCGCCCGGGAGGGGCGAGTCCCATCCCCTCGGGGTCGCGCTCCACGACCTTCGGCCCGAAGGCCCCCATGTGCACCCAGAGGGCAGCGGCGCCGGGGCCGCCGTTGAAGCTGTAGGTGACCGGGCGCGCCGCGGCGTCCTTGACGTCCTCGCGGACGTAGGCGACGTAGAAGACCGACGCCTTCGCCTTCCCCGCTTCGTCCTTGAGCACCATCGTGCCGGCGGTGGCGGTGAAGGCGAGGGTCCGGCCGTCGATCGTCACGCTGTGGCGCGTGCGCGAGGTCCGGTCCTCCGGCTCCTTCTTCTCGTCCTTCTTCTCCTGCTTCTCGGCCTCCGCCTTCTTCGGCTCGGCCTGCGCGCGGGCCGGCTGCGGGAGAGCGCAGATGATGCACAGGACGGCGAGCAGGGCGGCGAGGGACCTCTTCATCGGCACCTCCGGAGCGGCACGCAAGGAGCAAGCATAGCGGCCTGGAAGGTGAACCGCACCGCCGGCGACAGAGTGCCGCCGCTCAACGCTGGCAGGCCGGGCAGTAGAAGGTGCTGCGCCCGGCCTGGACCCGCCGGCGCACCGGCCGGCCGCAGCGCGGGCACTCCTCCCCTTCGCGGCCGTAGACGCCGAGAGAGACCTGGAACTCGCCGGCGTTGCCTTCGCCGTCGGCGAAGTCGTTGAGCGTCGTGCCGCCTTCGGCGATCGCCTGCGCGAGGACGGCGACGAGCGACTCCGCGAGCCGCTGCCAGCGCGCCGGCGAGAGGCGGGCCACCGACCGCTCCGGGTGGACGCCGGCGCGGAAGAGCGCCTCGCTGGCGTAGATGTTCCCCGCCCCGACGACGACGCGCGCGTCCATCAGGAAGGACTTGACCGGCCCGCGCCGCCCCGCCGCCGCGCGCCGCAGCGTCTCGCCGGAGAAACCGTCGGCGAGCGGCTCGACGCCGAGGTGGGCGAAGTGCGGGTCGCGGTCGAGCGCCGCGGTCGGCAGCGCCAGGACGAGCCCGAAGCGGCGCGGGTCGCGGAAGCGGAGGCGCCGCCCGGAGGCGAGGGGGAAGGCGACGTGCTCGTGCGGCTCCGGCGGCGCCGCGCCGGGGGCGAGGGTCAGCCGGCCGCTCATCCCGAGGTGGACGACGAGCGTCCACGCCGCTTCGAGGTCGACGAGCAGATACTTGCCGCGGCGGCGCAGGGCGAGCACCCGCCGGCCGGTCGCGGCGCGCCGCAATGCCCGCGTGTCCACCGGCTCGCGCAGCCCGCGGTGGCGCACCACGACGCCCTCCACCCGGTCGCCGACCAGGTGCGGCTCGAGGCTGCGGCGGAGGACCTCGACCTCCGGCAGCTCAGGCACGCCGCTCCCGGCGGTGATCGCCCGCCACGTAGGCGACGAGCCGCGCCAGCGCCACGTCCGCTTCGCCGCTCTCGCCCTTCATCTGGAGCTCGGTCTCCAACACCTCGGCGGGGAGGCGGGCGAGGAGCGGCGCGGGGAGGCGCGAGGCCGCGAGGTAGGCCCGATGGAGCCTGTAGGGGTGGAGGCCGGCGAGCGGATTTTTTCCCCCGGCGGGCAGCTGCCCCTGGAGGGCGGGAGCGTGCCGGTCGCGGAAGCGCGGGTAGTGGGTCTCGCCGGGCGGCACCCGCGCCAGGCGCATCATGCCGGCGACCGCGGTGAGCTGGCGGCAGAAGGAGGCGAAGAGGCCGAAGAAGGCGAGGCGCGCCCCTTGCGGGTCCTCGGCCGCGCCGACCAGCCGGCGCAGCCGCTCGAGGGCCTCGCCGGTGCGGCCCGCGCCGGCCGCGTCGAGCACCTGCCAGACGTCCTCCTCGCCGCGGTCCTCGACTCCTTCCTCCACCAGCCCGCGCTCGATGCGCCCGGCGCCGGCGCCGCGCGCCATCTCGGCGAGCTTCCGGTACTCGCCGCCGAAGCGGGCGGTCGAGTCGGCGTCGACGCCGCGCGCCTCGCGCCGCCAGCCGCTCTCCTGCCGCAGCGTGCGGCGGGTGAGCTCGGCCAAGGCGTCGCGCGCGATCGCCACCCCGGTCTGGCGCGCCAGCTCCTCGGCGAGCAGCTCCGCGCCGTCCCAGGCGCCGTCGCGGCCGGCCTCGACCTCCCCCACCCGCGCCAGCGCGCCGCGCTCGGCGAGGAGGCGGACGAGCGGGTGGCTCGCCGCCACCATCCGCTCGGCGAGGACCAGCGTGTGCCCGGGCGGCAGCCCCCCCTGGACCACGGCCACCAGCTCCGCGAGCGCCGATTCCCCCCAGCCCTGGAGCCCCTCGCGCCGCGCCGCCGCGAGCAGCGCGGCGAGCTGGCCGCGCAGCTCCTCGGCCGGCTTGCGCGCCCGCTTCTTCCCCTCGCCGCCCGCCGCCGCCACCGCCGCGAGGAGGCGCTCGATCGCCTCCTCCGCCGACCCGCGCTCGGGGTCGATCGAGAAGAGGCGCAGCGCCTGGAGGAGGCGCGAGGCGGCCTGCCGCTCGCGCGCGGCGAGCGGCCGCGCCGGATCGACCGGCAGCGCCTCCTGGGCGTCGGCCAGGAGCTCGGCGGCGGCGTTCTGGTCGGCGAGGGCGGCGCTGTCGGTGACGAGCAGCACCTTGCCGCCGCCGAAGAGCGAGTAGGTGCGGAGGTCGGCGAGGAGCGGCAAGAGGTCCGCGGGACGGCGGTGGGACTCGACCGCGCAGCCGGCGCGCTCGGCGAGCGCGACGGCCAGGCGCGCCGCGGCCGGCTCGGCGAGGACGAGGTCGCCTTGCACCAGCCAGACGGGCTGGCCCGCTCCTTCGGGGGAGCGGGCCAGGGCGAAGAGCTTGTCGATCGCCGGGGGCATCGCGGCTCGCCCGGCCGGCGCTACTCGTTCTCGGCGAGCAGGCCCTTCTCGGAGAGCTCCTGGCAGTCGATGCAGAAGCGGGCCCAGGGCACGGCCTCCAGCCGCTGCAAGGAGATGGGCCGGCCGCAGTTGCTGCAGCGGCCGTAGGCGCCGTCGTCCATGCGGCGTAGCGCGTCCTCCACCTGGAAGAGCATCTGCCGCTCGCTGTCGGAGATGGAGAACATCAGCTCCCGGTTGTAGGAGTTGTTGGCGCGATCGACGATGTCTTCGGTGCCGTCGTCGGCCGACTCCTGGCCGGCGCGGAGGTCCTGCTTGTAGAGGTCGAGGATCTCCTGGCGCTGCTGCTCCAGGCGGCTGCGGAGACGCGCGAGGGCGTCGTCGGGGATGGGCTGCTCGGGGGCGGCCGCGCTGCGGGGCTTCGACATCGTGCTCCTGATCTCCCTCTCCGGCTGGACTTGTGGTTGACGGGTGACGGGCGGCGTCGGCTTGGGGAGGTGAAGCGGCCGCACCGCCGCGACCGGGGCCTTCGGCGCGGCAGGCTTCGCCGGCTTGGCGGCGGCCGGGGCGGGCTTCGCGGCCGCGAGCGGCTTGGCGATGGCCTTGGCGAGCTGGCGGAGCTTGCTCGGCTTGGCCGGCTTCGACGGCTTGGCCGGCTTCGACGGCTTGGCCGGCTTGGAGGGCTTCGACGGCTTCGCCGCCTTCGCGGGCTTGGCGGGCTTGGACTGTTTCGCCGCCTTGGCAGGACGGGCCGGCTTCTTCGGCTTCGCCACCGTCTTGACGGGCCGCGCCGGCTTCTTCGGCTTCGCCGCCGCCTTGGCGGGCCGGGTCGGCTTCTTCGGCTTCGCCGCAGCCTTGGCAGGACGGGCCGTCTTCTTCGGCTTCGCCGCAGCCTTGGCGGGCTTGCTCGGCTTGGAAGGCTTCGCCGGCTTGGTCCGCTTCGCCGCCTGGCTCGGCTTCGAGGGCTTCGCCGCCTTCGCCGGCTTCTTCGGCTTGCTCGGCTTGGTCGGCTTGGCCGCCTTCGGCTTCGCGGCCTTCTTCGCCGCCGCCTTCTTCACCGGCGGCTTCTTCACCGGCGGCTTGCTCGGCTTCGCCGGCTTCTTCTTCGCCGTCTTCTTCGCCGCCGGCTTGCTCGGCTTCGCCGGCTTGCTCGGCTTCGTCTTGGCCTTGGTTTTCGCCACGCTGGCTCTCCTATGAAGCCCCTCAAACGAGCGCGCGATGATAACTCAAACCGGCCTCGATCGAGAGGCACCGGAAGAGCTGTTCGTAGAGCACCAGACGCGCCAGCTCGTGGGACAGGGTGAGGGGGCCGAGCGAAAGCCGCCAGCGGGCGACGGCGACCGCCGCCGGGTCGAGCCCGAGGTCGGAGCCGATGAGGAAGGCGACCGGATGCGGCCACTCCTCGCGCAAGCGGGCGAGGCGGCGGGCCAAAGTCGGGGAGTCGAGCGCTTCGCCGAGCGGGTCGAGCGCCACCGGCCAGCAGGGGTCGGGGAGGGCGGCGAGGAGGGCCTCACCTTCGGCGCGCAGGCGCTGCGGGTCGCCGGCGCCGCCGCGCGCCCGCACCGGCAGGTCGCGCACCGGCGCCGACCGCGCGATGCGCCGCCGGTAGCCGGCGCACAGGTCCTCCCAGCTCGACCGCTGGTGGCGCCCGGCCCAGACGACCAGGAGCTCGCGCGCCATGCGAAGTCGCGCCTAGCCGATCTCGGAGATGGCGGCCGCCTCTTCGTCACCGGCCATGAACTCGGCCCACTCCTCGGAATAGGACAAGGAGCGCAGGTCGCGCATGCGGTCGAGGAAGACGACGCCGTTCAAGTGGTCGAACTCGTGCTCGACGATGCGCGCCTCGAAATCGGTGGCGACGTAGTCGACGGTGGCGCCGTCGCGGTCGAGGCCGCGCACCCGCACCCGCCCGTGGCGGGGGACGAGGCCGCGCAACCCGGGGATCGACAGGCACCCCTCCCAGTCGTAGATCAGCTCGCCGACCAGCGGCGCGAGCATCGGATTGATCACCACGCGCAAGGGGATCGGCTCGCCGTCCTCGCGCCGCACCTCGTAGACGAAGAGCTGCAGCTCGACGCCGACCTGCGGCGCCGCGAGGCCCACGCCCTGGGCGGCCCGCATCGTCTCGACCATGTCGTCGATCAGCTCCTGGATCTCGGGAGCAGCGATCTGGGCCGGCGCGACGGCGGGCGCGGGCGTGCGCAGGGAGGGGTGACCGAGCCGGACGATCGGGCGGACAGGCATCGCGAGTTCCTCGTCGAAGTTCGCTCCGAGTATACGCCGCCCGCGCCGCGGGGCGCGGAGTTGCGCGAGCTCTGGCACGCCGGCTGCTATGGTGCCTCCGGCATGGCCGCCACGACCGCCGCCGACGCGCGCGCCCGCAAGCGCAGGTTCAGCCGCCGCCTGCTCCGGGGGACGCTCCTGCTCTCGGGCGCGGTCGCCCTGCCGCTCCTCGCCGGCGCCTTCCTGCGGCGGCGGACGGCTCCCCTGCCGGCAGTGCGCTGGGGGCGCTCGCGCCGCTACGCCTGGGACCTCGGCGCGGTCGCCTTCCAGGAGCTGGGCGCCGGGCCGGCCGTCCTCCTCCTGCACTCCCTCGGCCCCGGCCACCACGGCGCGGAGTGGCTGGCGGCGGCCGAGCGGCTGGCCGAGACCCACCATGTCTACGTCCCCGATCTCCTCGGCTGGGGGCGCTCCGACAAGCCACGGCTCACCTACACCCCCGAGCTCTACCTCGACCTCCTCGACGACTTCCTGAGCGAGGTCGTGCGCGAGCCCGCGGTCGTGGCCGCGGCGGGCTCGACGGCCCCCTACGCCATCCGCCTCGCCGTCGAGCGGCCGCAGCGGGTGCGCGGCCTGGCCCTCGTCGCGCCGCTCGGCCTCGAAGGCGGCGGCCGCGCCGCCCGGCGCGCCGTCCTGCGCGCCCTCGCCCCCCTGCCCGTCGTCGGCAGCTCCGCCCTCGACCTGATGACCAGCCGCGGCGCCCTCGCCCGCCACCTCCGCCGCGAGGTCTACGCCGCCCCCGAGCGCGTCGACGCCGCCCTCCTGGAGCACCACTGGCGCGCCGCCCACGCCCCCGCCGCCCGCCCCGCCCTAGCAGCCTGGGCCGCCGGCCGCCTGGACCTCCCCATCGCTGACCACCTCCTCCGCCTCCAAATCCCCGTCTGGCTAGCCTGGGGCCGCGCCGCCCGCCACCCCTCCCCAGCCAACGCCGCCCTCTGGCTCCACCATCTCCCGACCGCCGACCTCCAACTCTTCGAGCGCAGCAGCACCCTCCCCCACGCCGAAGAGCCAGCAGCCTTCGCCAACCAGCTAGCCCACTGGATCCGTTCTCTCCCCTCGTCTCTTCCAATCCCCTAGTCACCCAGGACGGTCCCAGGGAGGGGCTGTGGGGCGCTCCGTGCGGGGAGCTCTCCGCAAGCGCCGGCACCCCCATCCGCAGTCCACCACCGATCCCGCGCGCAGCGGAGCGCAGGCGCGCGCCTCAGATCCAGAAGTCCACCAACGCGCGCGCCGGTCCCCGCACGGAGCGCCCCACAGCCCCTCCCTCCTCACCACACCACCCCACCGCCCCACCGCCAGTTACAATCCGCCCCCCATGACCGCCCCCGGCAAGCGCTTCCCCGACGTGCCCGGCGGCTACCCCTTCCCGCGCCTGGAACAAGAAGTCCTCTCACACTGGGCCAAGCACGAAGTCTTCCGCCAAACCGTTGACCGTGAACCCCAGCAAGGCGAATTCGTCTTCTACGACGGCCCCCCCACCGCCAACAACGCCCCCCACGTAGGCCACGTAGTCACCAGAGTCGTCAAAGACCTCTTCCCCCGCTACCGCACCATGCGCGGCTGGCGCGTCCGCCGCAAAGCCGGCTGGGACACCCACGGCCTCCCCGTCGAAATCGAAGTCGAAAAGCGCCTCGGCTTCACCGGCAAGCGCCAGATCGAGGAGTACGGCATCGCCGCCTTCAACCGCGCCTGCCTCGAAAGCGTCCACACCTACGAGCGCCAGTGGCGCGCGATGAGCGAGCGCGTCGGCCACTGGCTCGACTACGACGCCGCCTACTGGACCTACTCCAACCGCTACATCGAGTCCGTCTGGTGGGCCCTCGCCGAGCTGGCCGGGAAGGGCCTCCTCGACCGCGGCTACAAGATCCAGCCCTACTGCGCCCGCTGCGGCACGACGCTCTCGAGCCACGAAGTCGCCCAGAACTACAAAGAAGCCGACGACCCCTCCGTCTGGACCCTCTTCCCGCTCCGCGCCGGCCAGACCCTGCGCACCATCGACGGCGGCGAGTGGCCGGCCGGACCGCATCTGAAGCTCGTCGCCTGGACGACGACGCCCTGGACCACCCTCGCCAACGTAGGCCTCGCCGCCCATCCCGATTTGGTCTACAAGGTTGTCGAGCACCCCGGCCGTCCCGGCGAGCAGCTCCTCTTCGCCGAGGGGCTGGAGTGGCCGGTGACGCTTGCCCTAGAAGGGGGCACGCCCCAACGGCGCGTCATTCACACGGGCACTGAAAGTTGGGCTCTGGTTGACGAGTGGGCGCCGGTCGATCTGAGCGAGCTCCCCGCCCTCGCACGGGTCCGCGGCAAAGATCTCGAAGGGCTCACCTACGAGCGGCTCTACACCTTCTTCGCGCCGGAGGAGCCGGGGCGCGTCGTGCTCGGCGACTACGTCACCGCGAGCGAGGGGACCGGCCTCGTTCACACCGCGCCTCCCTTCGGCGAGGACGACTACGAGACCGGCCGGCGCTACGGCCTACCGCTCCTGCTCACCGTGGACGCCGCGGGGAAGATCGTCGAGGGCGCCGGTCCCTTCGCCGGGATGTGGTTCAAGGACGCCGACTTGCCGATCGCGCGCGACCTGCGCGACCGCGGCCTCCTTCTGCACGGCCAGCGCTACATCCACAACTACCCCTTCTGCTGGCGCTGCGACCGCCCGCTCCTCTACTACGCCACCGAGAGCTGGTTCGTGAAGACGACGGCGAAGAAGAAGGACCTGATTGCGAAAAACGACACCATCGTTTGGCACCCGGAGCACGTAGGGAAGGGCCGGTTCGGCGATTGGCTCGAGAACGTCGTTGACTGGGCGCTGTCGCGCAGCCGCTACTGGGGGACGCCGCTCCCGGTCTGGCTCTGCGACGCCTGTCCGCACCAGCAGGTGATCGGCTCGTACCCGGAGCTGTTCCGCGAGGCCGGTCGTGAGCTGCCGGCCGACGTCTACGACGCGGCGCAGTTCGATCCCCACCGCCCGTTCATTGACGAGATCACCTGGCCCTGCCCGCAGTGCGGCGAGGGGACGATGCGGCGGGTGGACTACGTCATCGACGCCTGGTTCGACTCCGGCTCCATGCCCTTCGCCCAGCACCACTACCCGTTCGAGAACCGCGAGCTGCTCGAGGGTCCGGAGGGCGAGCGCCTCTTCCCCGCCGACTTCATCAGCGAAGCGGTGGACCAGACGCGCGGCTGGTTCTACACCCTGCACGCGCTCGGAGTGCTGCTCTTCGACTCGGTGGCCTTCGAGCACTGCATCGTGCTCGGCCACGTCAACGACGAGCAGGGGCGCAAGATGTCGAAGCGGCTGGGCAACGTCGTGGACCCGATGGGGGTCATCGAGGAGGCCGGCGCCGACGCCCTGCGCTGGTATTTCTGCGTCAACAATCCGGAGCTGAATTCGCGTTTCTCGGCGCGCCTCGTGCGCGAGGCGGC